>CAMOUF010000158.1 GCA_946626395.1 uncultured Clostridia bacterium | reverse complement strand
TTCTTGAAAAACCCACCAAATTGATGTATAATACCATCAGAGCAAAGGAGGGAGCGGGCCGTGATGATATCTACCAAGGGGCGCTACGCGCTGCGGGTGATGGCCGATTTGGCGCGGCACCAGGGCGATGGGTTTCTGCCGCTGAACGAGATCGCCCAGCGCCAGGAAATATCGGAAAAATACCTGGAAAGCATCATCAAAGGGCTGGTGCGGGGCGGCATGCTGATTGGCATTCGCGGCAAGGGCGGCGGCTATCGGCTGACCCGGGCGCCCCGGGAATATACCGTGGGCGATATCCTGCGGCTGACAGAAGGAGAGCTGGCCCCGGTGGCCTGCCTGGAAAAGGACTGCGCGCCCTGCCCCCGGCGGGAGCGCTGCGACACGCTGCCCATGTGGAAGCGGCTGAACGATATGATCAACACGTTTTTTGACGGCGTGACCCTGGCGGATCTGATCGCCCCGGACGCCGAAACGCCGGAGGGGGAAAATTTGTGAATCTGTTTGATTTGATCGGCCCGGTGATGATCGGGCCTTCTTCTTCCCACACCGCCGGGGCCGCCCGCATCGGGCGCATCACCCGGCAGCTGCTGGGGGAAAAGCCGGTGAAAGCGGTGGTGTCCTTTCACGGCTCCTTTGAAAAAACCTACCAGGGCCACGGCACGGACCGGGCGGTGGCCGGAGGATTGATGGACATGGGCGTGGACGACGAGCGGCTGCGGGACAGCCTGGCCCTGGCCCGGGAGGAAGGATTGGAGATTTCCTTCCGTCCCGTGCGCCTGCGGGACGCCCACCCCAACACCGTGGTGCTGGACGTGACCGGGGAGACCGGCAAGCGCATCACCGTGCAGGCGGCCTCCGTGGGCGGCGGCAGCATCCTGGTGCAGTATCTGGACGGGCTGGAGGTGGGCTTCTCCGGGGAGAAAACCACCCTGGTGATCCGCCACACCGACGCGCCGGGGGCCATCGCCATGGTGACGCATCTTTTGTCCGGCATGCGCATCAACATCGCCACCATGCGGGTGTTCCGCCGGGAGGCCGGGGGCGAAGCCATTATGGCCATCGAGCTGGATCAGCGCCCGGGAGAGAATTTGATTTCCGCGCTGAAAATTCTGCCGGGCATTACCGATGTAACCTTGCTGGATCAGATATAAGCGCCGCGAAAAAGGAGGGGACGGGATGGAACATTCCCTGGCAAGCCTGGTGGCCGCCGCGGAGGGCGTGGGCCTGGCGGAGGCCGCCCGGAGAAGCGAACTCAAGTATAACGGTATTGACCGGGAAACCATTGACAGAAACATGACCGAAGTCCTGCGGGTGATGCGGCAAAGCGCGGAAAAGGGCTTTGATTCCCGGCTGCGCTCCATGAGCGGCATGACCGGGGGCCAGGCCCCCAAGCTGCTGGAGGCGGCCATCAAGGGGGAAACGGTGGGCGGGAAATTTTTAGGCCGCGCCGCCGCCCGGGCCCTGGCCATTGCGGAATGCAACGCCGCCATGGGCAAGATCGTGGCCGCGCCCACGGCAGGGGCCTGCGGCATCCTGCCCGCCGCCCTGCTGACGGCCCAGGAGGAATACGGCTTCACCGATGACCAGCTTCGGAACGGCCTTATCGCCGCCGGAGCGGTGGGAGAGGTGATTGCGGCCCGGGCCAGCATTTCCGGGGCCCAGGGGGGCTGCCAGGCGGAGTGCGGCAGCGCGGCGGCCATGGCGGCGGCGGCGCTGGTATTCGTGCGGGGCGGCACGCCTCAGCAAAGCGCGGACGCCTGTGCTTTTGCCCTGATGAACGTGATGGGCCTGGTGTGCGACCCGGTGGGCGGCCTGGTGGAGGTGCCCTGCGTATACCGTAACGCGTCCGGGGTGGCCGGGGCCTTTATCGCCGCGGACCTGGCCCTTTCGGGCATTCCCTGCCCGCTGCCCCCCGACGAGGTGATCGACGCCATGAAGGCGGTGGGCGAGCAATTGCCCCCCGCCCTCCGGGAAACCGGCGAAGGCGGCTGCGCAGGCTGCCCTTCGGCATGCGGGAAAAAATAAAGAATGGTTTTTCCCCCCAGTTCGCTTTCGTTCCTTAAAGTGTTCTTCAAATGATTCCCACCGAACAGATGCGCTGGATAAAAAAAGGAGCCGACGATTATGAAAAAATGGATCAGCCTCTTGATGACTTTTGTTCTGCTGGCGGGGTGCGCCTGCGCCGCGGCGGAACAGCCGAAAGGAGATGACGGCGCGATGCGCTCCGCGCTTACCGCCGTGGAAGCCACCCGGCTCATGGGCAACGGCATCAATCTGGGCAACACCATGGAAGCCTGCGACAATACCCGGGGCAATTATGCCGACGACCCCGCCGTGTATGAAACCAGTTGGGGCCAGCCCGTGACCACCCAGGACATGCTTTCCGCCATGAAAGCAGCGGGCTTTGACACCCTGCGCCTTCCCGTGGCCTGGATGACCAACGCCTCCACCCTGCCCTTTGACATGAAGGAAGTCAAGCTCAGCGCTCGTTATCTGGCCCGGGTAAAGGAAATCGTGGACTATGCCCGGAACGCGGGAATGTACGTGATCCTCAACGATCACTGGGACGGGGGCTGGTGGGGCATGTTCGGCTCGGAGAACCCGGACACCGCCGCCTTTGCCCTGGAAGCCTACAAGAGCATGTGGTCGCAGATCGCGGAATATTTCCGGGACTATTCCGACTACGTGATTTTTGAAAGCGCCAATGAGGAATTGGGCGCGCGGTTCGACGAAAATTCCCCCTGCTTCTGCCGGGATTCCATCGTGTCCTATCTGCCGGACAACGAACGCTATGCCCTGACCAATCAGGTCAACCAGGCCTTTGTGGACACCGTGCGCGCCACCGGCGGCAACAACGCCCAGCGCTTTCTTTTGATCGCGGGCTATGGCACCAACATCAAGGATACCTTCGACAGCCGCTTCCAGATGCCCCGGGACACGGCGGACAAGAAGCTGATGGTATCCGTGCACTATTACGATCCCTGGAGCTACTGCGGCGCGTCCACCGCTGCCGGGGCCACCCGCTGGGGCCGGGCCGCCGACCTGGACAGCATGTACAAAACCCTGAGCCAGATGAAGAAATTCGTGGCCCAGGGCTATGGCGTGGTCATTGGGGAATATGGCGCGCTGCCCGGCAGCGACGGGTTCAAGGACAACGCGGTCGCCTATCATCAGGCGTTTCTAAACTGCTGCGACGCCCTGGACTTTACCTCCTGCCTGTGGGACTGCAGTGGCTATTTCATCCGCCGGGAATGCCGCATGGCGGATGAGGACATGGCGGAGCTGTACCTGAAAAAAAGCGCCGCCGCCCAGGCGGGCATGAGCGCCCAGGACGTGGCGGCGGCCGGGCAGAAGGCCATCCAGGAGGCCATTGCCGCTGCGCCGGAAACCTTCCAGGAAAACGCCGTACAGGCTACGGACGACACTTGCGTGGCCTGGATCATGTGGTCCAGCGGCGACTGGGCCCAGTCCTATTCCGTGGGCGATACCTATGACCCCGATTCCGTGACCCCGGGCTTAAAGCCCACTGTGGCGCTGATCGAGGACAGTGGAGAATTCACCGTTTCCCTGGACTTTACCGGCACCCAGCAGGGCTTTTCCAGCGGCGTGGCCTTCAGCGCCCTGGGCATTGCCAACGGCGAAATCCTGCACCCCGGCTGGTGCATCCATATCACGGAATGCCTGATCAACGGCCATCCCTATACCTTGAAAGGCCGCCCCTATACCACCAGCGACGACGGAAAATGCACCCGCGCCAACCTGTTCAATGAATGGGTGACCAAGCTGCCCGACGACGCCCGGGTGCTCTACGGCCCGCCTATCGGCATCTCCGCCCAGCTCTTTGACCGGAACGATCCCCTCTTCTCCCACATCGAAACCATCTCCGTTACCTTCCGCTACGCCCCCAAGCAATGACTCTGTGTTCATTAAAGGGGATTTTTCTGGGGGAAACCATTCTTTGGAGCCCAAAGAATGGTTTCCCCCAGACCCCCATCCAAGAAAACCTATTCGGTAAAATCATAAAAGGAATCTACTATATTGGCTTCCGCCGTTACGATATGAAACGAAAGCATGCTTGTATTCCATATGCTTCTGGCTTGGCGTCCTTTGGACGCCAGCCCGGATGCAAAGCATCCGGGGAAAGTCCGGGAAAAATCCGAGGGGAAAGTTTACTTTCCCCCTGGGATTTTCCCGGGCTTTCTGGGGCCAGAAGCCCTCTAACTTTTCGTAACCCCAACGCAACAGGCGGAAAATGTCGGTTTATCCCAGTAGCGTTTTTTTGCCAAATGCGGGTCCAGGGTCCTCAGGACCCTGGCGCAGGTCTGGGCGCGCGCAGCGCCCAGCGTTCCCCCTTACCATGAAACAAGGTTGTTAATAAAATGCGGAATCAAAAAAGGCCGCGGCGTTTGATCTGAAACACTGCGGCCTGATAATTGTTTTGGGCTGAAAGAGAAATGATAAAAAGCCCTTACTTTTTCCGAAGCACGATTTCGTTTTTGTTCTTGAAGATATGATCGGCGGGGATCACGCCGCGGACGCAGGAGGTGGGATACACGCTGGCCCGGGGGCCCAGGACGGTGCCGGGGTTCAGCACGCTGTTGCAGCCCACTTCCACCAGATCGCCCACCATAGCGCCGAACTTTTTCCGGCCGGTGGGGATTTCCTCTTGGCCATCCTTCACAACCACCAGGGTCTTGTCGCTCTTGACGTTGGAGGTAACGGAGCCCGCGCCCATGTGGCTCTTGTAGCCCATGATGGAATCGCCTACATAATTGAAATGGGGCACCTGCACGCCGTCAAACAGGATGGCGTTTTTGATTTCCACGGAATTGCCCACCACGGCCCAGTCGCCAACCATAGCGCTGCCGCGGATGAACGCGCAGTGGCGCACCTCGGTTTTATGGCCGATGATGCAGGGCGCGCCCAGGGCCGCCGATTTGTAGACCACCGCGTCCTTCGCCACCCACACCTGGGGCGCGATTTCGTCATATTCATCCTTGGGCAGGGTGGGGCCCAGGGCCAGGATAAAATCCTTGATGCCGTCCAGGGCTTCCCAGGGATATTCCGTTTTTTCCAGCAAAGGCGCTGCCAGGGTATGGGACAGGTCAAATAAATCCTTCGTCTTATACATGTTGTTCCCTCGTTTGATTCTGTCGGTTGAAATGAGACATTAGGCATTAGAAAAGTATACTTTCCCATCTCGTTTTGTTAATCGCCTGTTTTCATCAGCCAAACATCTATTGCCTATTGCCTTTTGTCTATTGCCTTTTATTACGCTTTCACAAGCCCTTCGGCCTTCATCGCGTCCACGATATAGTCCACCCACTTCTGGCAGGTTTCCTTGCTGCTGGCTTCCACCATCACGCGGACCACGGGCTCGGTGCCGCTCTTGCGCAGCAGCGCCCGGCCGTCGCCCTCCAATTCCTTCTGCGCCTTCTGATAGGCGGCCTGCACGGCGGGATGGTTGATGGCGGCATCCTTATCGGCCACGCGCACATTCTGAAGCACCTTGGGGAACAGCTTCACGGGCTCGGCCAGCTTGGCAAGGGACAGCTTCTGATCCAGCATGGCCTGCATGATCTTGATGGAGGTCAGCACGCCGTCGCCGGTGGTGGCATACTTGGAGAAGATGATATGGCCGCTTTCCTCGCCGCCCAGCAGATGGCCGCCCTGGCGCATGCATTCGTACACGAACCGGTCGCCCACCTGGGTCTGCATCCAATCGATGCCCGCGTCCTTGAGGGCCTTGGTGAAGCCATAATTGCTCATCACGGTGGACACCACGGTGTTGGTGGTCAGCTTGTCCCGCTTCTTCATATAGGTGCCGTAGATATAGAGGATCTGGTCGCCGTCCACCAGGTTGCCGTTTTCATCCACGGCCAGGCAGCGGTCGGCGTCGCCGTCATAGGCAAAGCCCACATCCAGGTGGTTTTCCTTGACGTACTTCTGCAGGCCCTCGATGTGGGTGGACCCGCAATTGGTGTTGATGTTCACGCCATCGGGGGTGTTGTTGATCACGTGGGTTTCCGCGCCCAGGGCCTCAAACACGGACTTGGCGATCATCCAGGTGGAGCCGTTGGCGCAGTCCAGGCCCACCTTCACGCCCTTGAAGGAATGGCGGGCCAGGGAAATCAGATAGCCGATATAGCGGTTGCGGCCGGCGGAATAGTCGATGGTACGGCCGATATTGTCCCGGGTGGCATAGGGCGCTTCGGGCAGCTCCCCGTCGATATACTTTTCAATCTGGTCCGTCACTTCGTCGGCCATCTTTTCGCCGTTGCCGTTGATGAGCTTGATGCCGTTGTCATAGTAGGGGTTGTGGCTGGCGGAAATCATGATGCCGCAGTCAAAGCGTTCGCTGCGGGTGACATAGGCCACCGAGGGCGTGGTGGTCACGTGCAGCAGATACACGTCCGCGCCGCTGGCGGTGAGCCCCGCGGCCAGGGCGTATTCAAACATATAGCTGGACAGGCGGGTGTCCTTGCCGATCACGATGCGGGCCTTGTGGCCCCTTCCGTAGTAATATCCAATATAGCGGCCCACCTTGAAGGCGTGCTCCACCGTCAGGTTCACGTTGGCTTCCCCGCGGAACCCGTCGGTTCCAAAATACTTGCCCATGGAATTCTTCCTCCTTGCGCCGGATTTTCCATTCCGCTCCGGCAGCATTTTGTCCTTCTTGCGAACGACGCCATTATAAACTACCTGAAATTGGATGTCAAGCAGTGAAACCAGATTCGACAAACGTTGACAAAAACGAGCATGAAATATTATTATTTTTCCATTTTATTTCACATTTATGATCATTTTGAAAAGCTGAGCTTTTAATATTTACATATTTTCCCTTATCCATTTCCTTTTCGTTTTTCCCTTGCTCTTTCTTCTATAATCTGTTAAAATATCATATGGACAAAAACAGCCCAAATTTTACTGGCTGAATAAACGGAGGATACACGGATGAAACTGAGAGTGGGCGTTGACCTGGGCGGCACCACCGCCAAGCTGGGCGTAGTGAACGAGCGGTATGAAATCGTGGAGCGGAAGGTGATCCCCACCGACCGCAGCAGCACCTTTGAGGATACCATTGCCCGGCTGGCGGAGGGCATTTTGAGCCTGGGCGACGTGGGCACCGTGGGCTTTGGGGTGCCCAGCAGCCTGATGCCCGGCACCGGCATGGTGATTTACGCCAACAACTTAGGCTGGAAAAACAAGGACATCAAGGGCGAGCTGGCCAAGCACCTGGGCGACATTCCCACCTTTGTGGCCAACGACGCCGACAGCGCCACCGTGGGCGAATATTTTCAGGGCGCTGGCCGGGGCTATCAAAGCGTGCTGATGCTGACGCTGGGCACCGGCGTGGGCGGCGGCTATATTTACAACGGGCGTCTTTTCGAGGGCGGCAACGGCTGCGGCTTCGAGCCCGGCCACATGACCATCCGGGTGGACGGCGTGCCCTGCACCTGCGGCAAAAAGGGCTGCCTGGAAAGCTACGCTTCCGCCACCGCCATCATCCGGGAGCTGAATGAATGCGACTCTCCTTCCCTGAAAGCCTTTATCGCCGAGAACGGCGGCAAGCCCACCGCCCGGATGCTCTTTGACGCCGTGCGGGAGGGCAACACCGCGGCCCAGGAGATCCTGGACAATTATGTGAAGGCCCTGGCCGTGGGTATCGGCAACCTGGTCACCATCCTGCGGCCCCATATCGTGCTCATCGGCGGCGGCGTCAGCGGCGCGGGCGATATGCTGTTCCGTCCCCTGCGGGCCTGCCTCCACGACACCGTGTTCAGCTATGAGGTCATCGGCTGCCCCGACGTGGTGCCCGCCTCCCTGGGCAACGACGCGGGCATCATCGGCGCCGCCATGCTGGACCAGGTGAAGGTTTAAATGGAAGCGTCTGTCAGCCGCTTGCGCTGATAACTCTCCCCGAAAGTTTCCTAATCCCTGCCTAATGCCTATTGCCTAATGCCTGACCCTCTCCATCGACATTTCAAACGGAAAAACGTGGTATTCAGGCAAAAGCCCGGGACAAGCATTTCGTTTTGTGACATAATAGCACCGTGGACAATGCCGGGAGCATTCCTTCCCGGCGCGCCTTTTCTGAAAGGAGGAAAACAACCATGGAGCAACTCACCAATGAACTGAAAAAAATGGTCAAGGCCGGTATGGGCGCCGTGGCCGTGGGCATGGAAAAAACCCAGGAAGCCCTTGAAACCCTGGCGAAAAAGGGCGAACCCATTTATCAGCAAGCCAAATCCGCCGTCACCGACGCCGCCGACAAGGTGGCCCAGGCGGTCAGCGAAGGCATCCAATCCATGAACGCCAAGCCCGGCGTGGAAGAAATCATCGACACCCTGCGGGGCATGGCCCAGGAGGATTGGAACGCCGTGCGCGCGGCCCTGGACGAATTTGAGGCCGCCGCCCAGGCAGCCCGCGAGGCCCGGGAAGCCGCGGAAGAAATCCTGCATGCTGAGGACGGCGCTGCCGACCCGGCAGAAGCCCCCGCTGAGGAAACTCCTGCCGAGGAAACCCCCGCTGAGGAACCTCAGCCAGAGGCAGAAGCCCCCGAAGAAAAACCGGAAGAATAACCTAAACCCCAGGGAAGCAGCCAGCGAAAGCCGACTGCTTCTTTCTTTTTTGAACGCTTTAAGCGAATAGGCAATAGGCAATAGAAAGAGAGCTCAGAGTGAAGAGTTCAGAGTTCAGATAATTTTGCCGTTCCAAGTCTGGATGCGTTGTTTGTGTCCGTCTATATTCTCTGTACTCTGAACCCTGCACACTGCACTCTTTCTACTACTGCCTATTGCCTAATGCCTATTGCCAGTGACATAAAGCGTTCCATAATTGATGATCATTGAAAGCATTTTTGGGGTAGCAAAAGGAGGAAAACTGTTATATAATAAGAATGCTATTTTTTCTGAACGGGGAGAGCGCCATGGAGCGAATGATGAAGGAAATCCGCAGGGAGCTGACGGAACACATTCTTCCTTTCTGGATGAGCCTGAAAGACGACGAAAACGGCGGGTATATCGGCTGGGTGGATTATGATTTGACCCGGCATCCGGAAGCGGAAAAGGGCTGCATCTTGAACAGCCGCATCCTCTGGTTTTTTTCCGAAGCCTATATGCTGCTTCACGACGAAGCCCTGCGGGCGCACATGGAGCAAGCCTATCAAATGCTCCTGCGCATGACGGATGAAACAAACGGGGGCGTTTACTGGGCTCTGAACGCGGACGGCTCCGTGGCCGACGGCACCAAGCACACCTACAACCAGGCCTTCGCCATTTACGCCCTGTCCGCTTATTTCCGGGCCACCGGAAACCGGGACGCCCTGAACCGGGCCCGGGCGCTGTTTCAGCTGATCGAGGAAAAGTGCCGGGACGCGGGCGGCTATCTGGAAGCCTTCACCGCCGACTGGCAGCCGGAGAGCAACGAAAAGCTCAGCGAAAACGGGGTGATGGCCAGCCGCACCATGAACACCCTGCTCCACGTGCTGGAGGGGTACACAGGGCTGTACGAAGCTTGGCCGGACGACCAGGTGCGCAGGCGGCTGTACTTCATCCTGGACATTCTGGAAACCCATATCTGGAACCCGGTCAAGCGGCGGCAGGAGGTGTTCTTCGATCACGAATACCGGTCGCTGATCGACCTGTATTCCTTCGGCCACGACATTGAAACCAGCTGGCTGGCCGATCATACCCTGGACGTGCTGGAGGACGAAGGGCTCACCGCCCGCATCCGGCCCATCCTGCAGGCCATGGCGCGGCACGCCATGGAAGCCGCCTTTACCGACCACGGCTTCGCCAACGAATGCGAAAAAGGCGTGGTGAACCAGAACAGGATCTGGTGGGTGCAGGCCGAGGCGGTGATGGGCTTCATGAATATGTGGCACCGCTATGGCGACGAAGCCTTCCGCCAGGCGGCCCTCAAGCAGTGGGCCTTTATCCGGGACAAGCTCATCGACCCCCGCCCCGGCTCCGAATGGTTCTGGTATCTCCATGAGGACGGCACGCCCGGAGCGGACCGCCCCATCGTGGAGCCCTGGAAGTGCCCCTACCATAACGGCAGAATGGCCATCTTCCTGCTGCGGGAAGCCGAGGAAGCCCTCTGATTTCCAAACCCTATTGCCTAATGCCTATTGCCTAATGTCTATTGCCTAATAAAGAGAGGAGTTTTTGCCATGCAGCGTTATCTTCTTCCCGACTCCCGGTTTTTCCCCATCGGGCGGCATGACCCCCGGGAAAAGCAGGCGAACCTGTGGTGGAGCGGCTCCGGCGTACGCGTGAAGCTGAGCTGCACCCGGATCGACGCCGAAGTGACCTCCACCTCCACGGATCATGCCCAGTGGCTGGGCGTGCTGGTGGACGGCGCGCCGGTTACCCGGCTTCCCCTGACCCAGGGCACCCATACCTACACCCTGCTGGCGGGGCTGGATGCGAAATTCCCCCATGAATTCACCATCCTGCGGGACACCCAGCCCAGCTATGACGAGGCGGGCCCGGTGGTGCTGCAATCCATCATCACCGACGGCGCGCCGGAAGCTCCCGCCTCCCGGGCCCTGACCCTGGAATTCATCGGCGACAGCCTCACCGTGGGCGAGGGCACCATGGGGCCCTGGGGAGAAGGCCAGGAATGGCGGATGCTGTTCGTGTCCCACATGCCCGCCTTCCCCACCCTGGTTGCGGAGGATTTGAAAGCGGACAAGCGGGTGATCGCCCTGGGCGGCTGGGGCGCCGCCCGCAGCTGGGACAACCAGCCCGAATCCCGCATCGGCCGGATTTATAATCAGCTCTGCGCCGTGACCCCCGGCGGCTATGTGCCCGCGCCCTTCGGCGAAAAGAAGGCCGACGCGGTGATCATCAACCTGGGCACCAACGATTCCTCCGCCCTGACCAAAATGAGCGCCGGTGAGCTTCCCTTTGCCCGGGCCGAGCTGCGCACCCGGGCCGTGCAGCTGATGGAGTCCGTCCGGGCGCGGTATCCCCGGGCCCTGATCCTGTGGGCTTACGGCCTGTGCGGCGATACGGTGGAGGATATCCTCAAGGGCGCAGTGGAGGATATGAACCGGGACGGCGACAGCAACGTGCATTACCTGCATCTGACCCAGGCCGCCACCCTGGGCTCCCGCATGCACCCCAGCCGGGACGCCCATGCCCAGGCCGCAAAGGAAATTGAAGCGGAACTGAAAAAGCTGCTTCGGCTGGAATGAGAGGAAGACGCCTATGAGCATCGAGCAAACCTACCGCCGCTGGCTGAAGGAGGCGGACGCCTCCCTGCGGGCAGAACTGCGGGACATGAATGAAGCCGCCCAGGAGGACGCCTTTTACCGTTCCCTGGCCTTTGGCACCGGGGGCCTGCGGGGCGTGATCGGCGCGGGCACCAACCGCATGAACATCCATACCGTGGCTAAAGCCAGCCAGGGCCTGGCGGATTATGTGGCAAAGCATTTTCCCCCGGAACAAAGGAAGATCGCGGTGAGCTTTGATTCCCGCATCCTGAGCGACACCTTTGCGAAGGTAGCCTCCGGCGTGTTCGCCGGAAACGGCATCCAGGCCCTGATCTACCGGGAGCTGATGCCTACCCCCTGCCTGAGCTATGCCGTCCGGGCGCTGGGCTGCGCCGCGGGCGTGATGGTCACTGCCAGCCACAACCCCTCCAAGTACAACGGCTATAAGGTCTACGGCCCCGACGGCTGCCAGATCACCACGGAGGCCGCCGCCGAAATCCTGAGTGAAATCGAAAAGCTGGATATCTTTACGGATATTCGCCAAATGCCTTTCGCGGCGGGCATGGAAGCGGGCCGCATTCAGTATATCCCCGATCAGGTGTATACCGATTTTGTGGAAGAAGTGAAAAAGCAAAGCCTGCTGGGCGGGGAAACGGTGGATAAAGACGTGGCCATCGTGTATTCCCCGCTGAATGGCACCGGGCTCAAGCCCGTGCTGCGCACCCTGCGGGAAAGCGGCTACACCAACGTGACGGTGGTCAAGGAGCAGGAAAAGCCCGACGGCCATTTTCCCACCTGTCCCTACCCCAACCCCGAAATCCGGGAGGCCATGGCCCTGGGCCTGCAATACGCCGCCCGGCTGAACGCCGATCTGCTCCTGGCCACCGACCCGGACTGCGACCGCTGCGGCATCGCGGTAAAGGACGCCCGGGGAGATTATCAGCTGCTCACCGGCAACGAAACAGGGTTGCTGCTGCTGGATTATATCTGCTCCCGCCGGATCGCCCTGGGAAACATGCCCAAAAACCCCGTAATGGTCAAAACCATCGTGACCACGGACATGGGCGAAAAAATCGCCGCCCATTACGGGGTGGAGACCCGAAACGTGCTCACCGGCTTTAAATTTATCGGGGAAACCATCGGCCGCCTGGAGGCGGAAGGGCATCCCGAGCGCTACATCTTCGGCTTTGAGGAAAGCTATGGTTATCTCTCCGGCGCTTATGTGCGGGACAAGGACGCGGTAAACGCCGCCTTCCTGATTTCAGAAATGTTCGCTTGGTATAAAAAGCAGGGCGTGAGCCTGATGGACAAGCTGAACCAGCTTTACAGGGAATACGGCTACTGCCTGAACACCCTGCACAGCTTTGAATTTGAAGGGGCCGCGGGCTTTGAAAAGATGCAGGGCATTATGGCCGCCTTCCGGCAAGGCCTAAAGGAAATCGGGGGCCGGGCCATCGAAAAATGCCTGGACTATGCTCCCGGCCTGGACGGGCTGCCCAAGTCCGACGTGCTCAAGTTCTATCTCTCCGGCGGCGCGTCGGTGGTGGTGCGGCCCTCCGGCACGGAGCCCAAGCTGAAAACCTACATTTCCGTGTTCGCTCCGGACAGGGAAGCCGCCGCCCGGGAGGAACAAACGCTGGCGGACGCCCTGAAGCAATTCATGGCCTGAACCGTACATCATGGATAAGGGGGAACTTTCAATGAAAAAAGGGATCAGCGCAATCATGGTTGTCTGTATGCTATTCTCCCTGCTGGCCGGGTGGGCGCTGGCGGAAAACGAAATCGCCGTGCCGGAATTGACCATCGCCCGGCGGGAAATTCCCGACAACGAAGCCATGGCGTTCCTGAAACAGCTGGGCTTTGGCTGGAACCTGGGCAACACCTTTGACGCCATCAAGCAGGGCTGGAATGCCCGGGCCGACGAAATGACCCTGGAAACCGTATGGTGCGGGGTGGAAACCACCGCTCCAATGTTTGACGCCCTCAAGGAAGCGGGCTTTTCCTCCGTGCGCATTCCCGCCTCCTGGCACGACCATGTGACGGGCCCCAACCATGACATCAGCGAAAAATGGCTGGCCCGGGTGCAGCAGGTGGTGGACTGGGCCTATGAGCGGGGGTTCTACATCATTCTGAACATCCACCACGACGAGGATCAGTTCCTGCCCTCCGCCGCCCACTATGAGGAATCCGCCCATTACGTGGAACGCATTTGGCAGCAGCTGGCGGAACGGTTCCGGGATTACGACGAGCATCTGATCCTGGAATCCATGAACGAGCCCCGGCTCATCAATACCGCCTACGAATGGAGCTTTAACCCCGTTATGCCGGAATGCGTGGAAGCGGCGGAATGCCTGAACAAGCTGAACCAGCTCTTTGTGGACACCGTGCGTTCCCCCGGCGGGAACAACGCCGACCGGTATCTGATGGTGCCCGCCTACGACGCCAGCCCGGAAAACGCCATCCGCTCCTCCTTCGTGCTGCCCAGCGACAAAGCGGACAACAAAATCATCGTATCGGTGCACGCCTACACCCCTTATTCCTTCGCCCTGCAAATCGGCGGCGTCAGGGAATTCGGCTCCACGAGCCAGAAGCAGGACATCGTTTCCTTTATGAACGGGCTGTATAACAAGTACACCGTCAACGGCATCCCCGTGGTGATCGGCGAATTCGGGGCCATGGAAAAGCAGGGCAACGTGCAGGCCCGGGTGGACTGGACCGCCTTCTACGCCGCCACCGCCAGCGCCCGGAACTTCCCCGTGTTCTGGTGGGACAACAACGCCTTCTCCGGCAACGGCGAACTCTTTGGCCTGCTGAACCGCAAGGACTGCTCCTTCCCCCATCCTGAAATCGTGGAAGCCCTGAGCCGATACGCCGGATACGAAAAGCTGCCGGAAGCGAAATAACGCAGTCGGAACATGATTTCAATCAATGAAAGAAAGGAATGATTTTCCATGCCCAAGTACCAGATGATCGCTCCCGCCCTGCCCAACATTCCCTGGCAGGAAAAGCCCCAGGGCCACATCAATTCTCCCCTTTGGCGCTACACGGACAACCCCATCATCGGCCGCAATCCCCTGCCCGGCGTGGCCCGGATTTTCAACTCCGCCGTGATGCCCTACGAAGGCAAGTTCGTGGGCGTGTTCCGGGGCGAGCAGACCAACGGCGTGCCCTATATTTATCTGGGCTGGAGCCAGGACGCCATCCACTGGGACTTTGAGCCCAACAAGATTCCCTTCGTGGACGAGGAAGGCAAGCCCTTCATGCCCATCTACGCCTACGACCCCCGGCTGGTGAAGGTGGAGGATACCTATTACATCATCTGGTGCCAGGATTTCTACGGCGCGGCCATCGGCGTGGCGAAGACCCAGGATTTCAAAACCTTCGTGCGCATCGAAAATCCCTTCCTGCCCTTTAACCGCAACGCGGTGCTCTTCCCCCGGAAGGTGCACGGCAACTTTATGATGATGAGCCGTCCCTCCGATTCCGGCCACACGCCCTTCGGCGATATCTTCATCAGCGAAAGCCCGGATATGCAGTTCTGGGGCAAGCACCGCCATGTGATGAGCCGGGGCAACAACTGGTGGGAGGGCCTGAAAATCGGCGGCGGCGCGGCCCCCATTGAAACCAGCGAAGGATGGCTGCTGTTCTACCATGGCGTGACCAACACCTGCAACGGCTACGTGTACTCCATCGGCGGAGCGATCCTGGACATCGACAATCCCTCCATCGTGAAGTACCGCTGCCAGAATTACCTGCTCACCCCCGAAGAATGGTTCGAGGAGCGGGGCTTCGTGCCCAACGTCACCTTCCCCTGCGCCACCCTCCACGATCCTGAAACCGGGCGCATCGCCGTGTATTATGGCGCGGCGGACAGCTATGTGGGCCTGGCCTTCGGCAACCTGGACGAGATCATCGACTATATCAAGGACAACTCCAAAACCACTGCCGACGATACCGAAATCGGCAGAAGATAACCCTTTCCTTTACATTCAACCCCCCGCGGCGCGTTGGCCTGTCCGGCCGGAGCGCCGCGGGGGTTTGTTGCGGAAAGAGCGCTTTAAGTCATTAAGTTAGGAGTTAGGAGTGAGGAGTTGAAAATTGTTCAATGCGCGAAGCGCAAACTATTAACTCCTCACTCCTCACTCCTCACTGATTGAAAACGTTCTTTCCTCAATCACAACGCACCCGTTGTCCGGCAGGCGGTACGCCTGGAAGTAAGCGTTTTCCAGGGGAATCCACAGGTCATAAAACCGCCGCAGGGAAGCGGGGGATTCCCTTTGCTCCAGGCGGGTCCGGCGCGTTTCCCAGGGCACGTCCAAAAACAAGCGCACGTCCGCGTATTGCCTCAGGATGGGCAAATTGCAGTAGCTGCCCTCAATGATCAGTGCGTCCGTATCAGGCAGCGTTTCTTCCGGCAGGAGGCAATCCCCCTGACAGTCGTATTTCCGAAAGCGGACGGCACCGCCCTGACGAAAAGGCACGGCGACCTCCCGGGCCAGGCGTTCCGCGTCGCAGTTGCCCCCGGGGATGGCCAGGCGCTCTTTCGTTTTTTGGACGTGGGGAATCACGAAATCATCCGTATGGATCACCGCCGCTCCCAGCGCCGACGCCAGGCGCCGGGCCAGGGTGGTTTTCCCGGAAGCGCAGGGGCCGTCCAGCGTCACCAGCAGCCGCTTTTTTCCTTTCATTTCCCGGCTGATCATTTCCATCGCTTCCGCATAACTGACCGTCTGTTTCATCGGCTTTTGCATTCTGTATCGCTTCCTTTTCCCGCGCAGCTTCCAACGGTAAAAATATGGTATCACGGGACGCGGCGCGGTGTCAACGGGATTTTTCCACCGTGAATGACCGTTTTCTCCGCCTTGCCAATTCCGAAAAAATCATATATAATAGAATCGACAGATAAAAGAAAAATGAGCTTGAACGGCGTATCAACCCAACGAAAAAGAGACGGGAGCGATCATGTCATGAAAGCAATCATCAATGGGATCATCCTGCTGCCGGACAGCGAGCTGCGCGGAAAGGCATTGCTGTACGACGAAAGGATTCGCGGCATCGTTTCAAATGAAACGGCCCTGAGGGAGGCGGATGAAATCCTGGACGCCAAAGGCCATTACGTTTCCCCAGGCTTTATCGACACCCATACCCACGGCTACGGCGGGGTGGACGTGTCGGATGACCGGCCGGAGGACGTGCGGCACATGGCGGAAGGGCTGATAGAAAACGGCGTCACCTCCTTCCTGCCCACCACCCTCACCGTGGCCTTCCCCACCCTGGCAAGCATCTGCGAATCCATCCGCGTTCTGGCCCCTGAAAGCCGGGAGCCTGGCTTCCGCGGCGCGGAAATCCTGGGTGTGCACCTGGAAGGGCCCTTCATCAACCCGGAAAAGAAGGGAGCCCAGAATGAAGAATTCATCCTGCCCCCGGACCCAGACAAAGTGCTGCCCTATCAGGACATTGTGCGGGTGATCACCCTGGCCCCGGAAATGCCCGGCGGGCTGGACTGCATCCGCCGCCTGAAAGCGGAAAGCAATATTGCCGTATCCATCGGCCACACCAGCGCCGCCTTTGACCAGGCCATGGATGCCATCGGCCTGGGCGCTACCCGGGTCACCCATCTGTTTAACGCCATGTCCGGATTGCACCAGCGCAAGCCCGGCGTGGTGGGCGCGGCCCTGAACAGCGACGTTTACGCCGAGCTCATCTGCGACACCTTCCATGTGGACAAGGGCCTGTTCCCCATGCTGGCCAAGCTGAAAAAGGGCCGCCTGGTGCTGATCACCGACGCCCTGCGCTCCGCCGGGATGCCCGACGGGAAGTACGAAAACGGCGGCCAGGTGTTCGTGCTCAAGGGCATTGAATGCCGCCTGACCGACGGCACCATCGCGGGCAGCGTGCTCAGGATGAACCAGGCGGTCAAAAACCTGCGGGACTTTGGCTGCGTTCCCCTGTACGAGGCTGTCCGCGCCGCGTCCCTAACTCCCGCCGAATCCATCGGGGCGGCGGCGTCCAAGGGCTCCCTCACCCCCGGCAAGGACGCAGATATCGTGATCATGGACGAAAGCTGCGCCGTGAAGGCCGCCATCGTCCGAGGGGTTTGCAAATATCAGAAAGCTGAATAAACCAGACAGCATCCCTCTAAAAAACAGCGCCCCACCTCAAACGCCAAAAAGGAGAATGCGACTATGGCAAATCTGAAAATTCCCGCCCCGCTGGACCCCGGCTTCCGCCCCCTGGAAATGGAGCTGCGCGCCTATGAGCAGGAGGCTCTGGCCTCCAAGGAAGCCACCGATTTCGGCGTGCTGATCCTGCGCAACCAGGGCTATTGCCAGCATTATCAAATGAAAATTTTCCCCGACGGGAAAGACGAACGCACCGTGCCCCTGATGGACCGGCTGGTGAAAACCCTGCTGTGGGCCTGGGGCGGATACAAGATCGTGGTGTTCGGCTCCCGGGAAGTGTACGCCCATTTGAAGGCCGCTTACCAGGCGGGCGGCCAGCGGGCTTTTGACGCGGACTTTATGTCCACCGTGTATGAAAAGCCCTTCCAGGTGGAGCAGGCGGAAAGCCTGAACGACGTGCTGCTCACCCGCTCCTCCGCCAACAGCGTGGGCCGCCACCTGAATGGCTGCCGCATCGGCTTTGACGCCGGGGGCAGCGACCGGAAGGTGTCCGCCGTCATCGACGGGGAGCCGGTATATTCCGAAGAAGTAGTCTGGTTCCCCAAAACAAATTCCGATCCCCAATACCATTACGACGGCATCCTCTCCGCCATGAAAACCGCCGCCAGCCATATGCCCCGGGTGGACGCCATCGGCGTTTCCAGCGCGGGGGTATACATCGACAACAAGGTGATGGTGGCTTCCCTGTTCCTCAAGGTGCCCAAGGAGGACTTTGCCAGGCGGGTCAAGACCATGTATCTGGACGTGGCCAAGGAAATCGGCGCGCCCATCGAGGTGGCCAACGACGGCGACGTGACCGCTCTGGCTGGGGCCATGGAGCTGAACGTGGGCAATGTGTTCGGCGTGGCCATGGGCACCAGCGAGGCCGCGGGCTATGTGGACAAGGACATGAACATCACCGGCTGGCTCAACGAGCTGGCCTTCGCGCCGGTGGACTTTAACCCCGATTCCATGGCCGACGAGTGGAGCGGCGATTGGGGCTGCGGCGTCAAGTATTTCAGCCAGGACAGCGTGATCAAGCTGGCCCCCGCCGCGGGCATTGCCCTGGAGGAAAGCCTCTCCCCCGCCGAAAAGCTGAAGGTGGTGCAAAAGGAAATGGCCGCCGGGAACCCCGCCGCAGCGAAAATCTATGAAACCATCGGCGTGTATTTCGGCTATTCCCTGGCCTGGTACGCCCGGTTCTACTGCATCGACCATGTGCTGATCATGGGCCGGGTCACCTCCGGCGAGGGCGGCAGCCTGCTGCTGAAAAAGGCCCAGGAGGTGCTGAACACCGAATTCCCCGAGTTGGCCGCCCGCCTCACCCTGCACATTCCCGATGAAAAGAGCCGCCGGGTGGGCCAGAGCGTCGCCGCCGCCAGCCTGCCGGAAATCTGATTTTTCAGTTAGGAGTGAGGAGTCGAGAAAGTTAGGAGTGAGGAATGAGGAGTGAGGAGTTCATAGTAGGCGCTTCGCGCCAGATGGAAAAGAGTTCAGTGGGAAGAGCTTAGAGTTCAGTTATTATTGTTTTTCCAAATCTTGCTCCGCTTCTTGTATTCAACTATACTCTCTGTACTCTGCACGCTGCACTCTCTTCCTATTGCCTAATGCCTATTGCCTATTGCCTAACGATTAACTCCTCCCTGTTCAACGAAACTATTTTTCTGACAGAAAAGGAGATTATGCCATGCCTCGTTTTACCCCTGCCGCGCTGTTTTCCGACGGCGCGGTGCTGTGCCGCCGGAAGGAGATTCGCGTGTTCGGCGCCGCTCCGGACGGCCTGGTTTTAACCGCCACCCTGACCGACGCCCGGGGCGCGGTGCTGTCCAAGGGAACGGCCCCCGCCCAAAACGGGAAGTTCTGCGTGTATTTGCCGCCGCTGGAAGCGCAAGTGGGCTGCGCCCTGTCCATCACCGACGGGCAGGATACCCTGCTCTTTTGCGACATCGCCGTGGGCGACGTCTACCTGGCCGGGGGCCAGAGCAACATGGAGCTGGAGCTGCAAAACGCCGACGAGGGAAAAAAATTGTATCCCACCCACGCAAACGCCCAGGTGCGCTATTTCAACGTGCCCAAGCGTGCCCGCTGGGATGAGGAAGCCATCGCCGCCAACCGGGCCGCCCGCTGGCTGCCCATCGCCCCCGGCACCGCCAAAGACATGAGCGCCGTGGCCTACTTTTTCGCCATGAAGCTCCAGCCCCGGCTGCAAATTCCCATCGGTATCATCGACTGCTACTGGGGCGGCACCTCCATCACCTGCTGGATGGACGAAGACGCTTTGCAGGAAACCGCCGAGGGCCAGCGCTACCTATCCGAATACGACGCCCGCTGCCAAGGCGTGACCATGGAAGCGTACATTCAAGCGGAGAAAGCTTTCTTTGACGGCCTGGACGTGTGGGCGAAAAAAGCCGACGCCCTGAAAGCCGTCCATCCGGAATACACCACCAAGGAACTGAACGCCGAAATCGGCCCCTGCCCGCCCTGGAACCCGCCCGCGGGCCCCGGCTCGCCCTTCCGTCCGGCAGGGCTGTTCCATACCATGCTGGAGCGGGTCATTCCCGCCACCCTGACGGGGGTGCTGTTTTATCAGGGAGAAGAAGATTCCTGGCGAACGGAGCGTTATGACATCCTCCTGTCCTCCTTCATCGCCCGGCTGCGGGCTCTGTTTATGGACGGAGAGCTGCCCTTCCTGAACGTGCAATTGCCCATGTGGATCGATGGGGCGGCGGAAAGCGACAGCAAGCTGTGGCCCCGCCTGCGCCAGGCCCAGCAGACTGTGTACCGGGCCACCCGGAACAGCGGCCTGGCCGTGCTGCTGGATCAGGGGGAATTTGACAACATTCACCCCACCAACAAGCGGGTGGTGGGCGAACGGCTGTATGAATGCGCCCTGGACGCGGTATATCACCTGCCCGCCCGGCTCTCCCCCTTTGCCCTGTCCAAGGCGGTGAAGGACGGTGTGATGCAGGTCAGGCTGTCCGCGCCGGTTCTCGACCGGGGCCAGGGAGACACGCTGATGGAGCTGGCCGGAACGGATGGCTGCTTCCATCCCGCGTTTGTTCAGCTGGAAGGGGACGCCCTGCTGCTCTCCTCCGCCGCTGTTCCTCATCCCGTTTCCGCCCGCTACGCCTGGACGGATTACGCCATCGTGCGCTTCTTTGGGGAAAACGGTCTGCCCCTTGCGCCGTTC
>CAMOUF010000157.1 GCA_946626395.1 uncultured Clostridia bacterium | reverse complement strand
TATTATTCTGTTCCGAAATAAACCAAGAAGGAAAAACGAAATTAGTGAATCCTTTATTGCTTTCTCGGAAGGGGGCGTGGGGGAAACCGCTCTTTGGCATCCAAAGAGCGGTTTCCCCCACACAAACTATTAAATTGAGCCAAAAAGACAGCGCGGACAGCCGCCAGTGGAGCTGTCCGCGCTTTTTTCCTTCCAAGAAAAGCGATTCAGGAAAAACATGGAAGAAAATATAATTTGTTGTTTTCCGCTGTTACGATTTTATAAACAGAATAGCGTTAAATGAGGCCCATGGATTTCATAGCCAGCACGAACAGGAAGGTGGTAAGGATACAGAAGGTGCTGGACACGGCCACCAGCTCGGCGGCCAGCTCGCTGTCGCCGCCCATTTGCTGGGCCATGGGATAGGAGGACACCGCCACCGGCGCGCCGAAGGCGATATACAGGCAGGCCAGGGCCACGCCACGCAGGCCCAGCAGCACCCCCACCGTCATGAAAATCAAAGGCAGGATGACCAGCTTCAGGGGCACCACGATCAGCAGTTGCTTCAAATGGCCCTTCACGCTGGAAAACTGAATGGCACCGCCCAGGGTGAACAGCGCCAGGGGCGTAGCCACCTTGGATAAATCCCCCAGGGTGGTGGCCAGGAAGCCCGGCAGCTGAATCCTGAGCAGCCACAGGATATAGCCGATGGCGGTGCCCAGGATCAGCGGGTTCAAAAGGATATTGCGAATGATGCGCAGGGGATTGGCCTTGCCCTCCCCATATATGCACAGGGCCACCACGGACATGACATTATAAACCGGGATCGTCACCGTGACCATCAAGGACGCCAGGGACGTATCCTGCCCCGGAAACAGCATCGCCACCAGGGGAATGCCGAAGAAGGCGTAATTGGCCCGGGCCGCGCCCTGCACCATCACGCCGATCTTGGGCCGGTCCTTTTCCACCAGCGGCATCAGGAACAAAAGCGCCGTGAACGTGGCCAGCAGCCCAAAAGCCGTCAGCAGCATGGCCGTGCCGGGAATGGCGGTATCATACGGCGTGTTCATCACGCTCAGGCACAGGTTCACCGGCAAAAACAGCCGGAACACCAATTGATTGATGCCCGTCACCAAATTTCCCGTCAGCAGCCCGATCCTGCGGCAGACCCAGCCCGTGGTCATCAGCAGCAGCAGCGGCAGCACAGTGTTTAGAGCGAACAGAAAATCACTCATTTTTCTTCCCTCATTCCATCCAAATCGACTCGTGCGTTACTTTCTCTGCTTCACCGGGGAATCCTTGAGGGCGTTCTGGATGCGCTTCAAGGCGCGGGCCATCACGTCCTTTTGCTGATCGGACATATATTCCGGCGCGGAATCAGCGCTGCAGATCAGCCGATACTGGATTTTCCCGGCCACGCTTTGCCGCCAGATATAGGTGGGGGTATATTCGATGCCCTCAAAATGCATTTCCCCGTTTTCGTCGCTGCGCAGGTTCAAATGCAGCAGCGCCCCGGAAATATCCACGCCCTCCCGGGACTCGGTCAAAAGCGTGCCAAGGGAATAGGCCACGAAGGCGGTGCGCTGTTTGCCCGCTTCATCGTTTACCCGGATCAATTCCATGGGCAGCACCCGGCTGGAGCGAATCCCCAGGATCACATCGGCCCCCATGGCGGCCAGGGCCCGGGCAGTGTTTTTCTGGGCGGTGGTAACAGACGCGGTGTCCAGCTTGCCCCAGTACATGTACACGATCACGCACCGGGCCCCCTGGTTCCGAGCCTGCTGAATCTGCTGCCGGGCCACGTCCTCGCTATATAGGGTGAGATACCCGGGGGAAGAAGCCAGGGCGTTTTTGCCCCGGGTGGTCAGCACATCGGTATAGGACAGGATCGCCACCGCGCCGCCGTTGATCTGCACCATACAGGGCTGGGAGGCATCCCCCACGCCGACCACATTCTGATTTCTCAACGCGCTGACGGTGGCCTCCGCCCCGTCTGTTCCCTGGTCCAGCAAGTGCTCCGTGCCCAGGATCACGTGGTCCACCCGCATAGCGCGGATGGCGGACGCCGCTTCCACGGGAGCCATGGTGTCGCTGTATTTCCGGTCGGCGGTGTTGATGGTTTGGGGCAGAGCCAGCAGATTCAGGTCCGCGGATATTTTGTTCCGAATGGTGTTTACTACCGACATCAAATCCAACGTCTTATCGGTTTTATTGTATACGGAATCGCAGATATCGCTTTGGAAGGCCAGCAGCCCGCCCGCGGTCAGGGAAAAGGAATGGGGTGCATAGGTCTTTTTCTGGGGGTCGGGGGTGTAAAGCGCCGGAGTGGGCGCGGGGGCGGGGGTAGGTGCCGAAGTAGGCGCCAGGGTAAAGGTCACTGTGCGCACCGTGGCCTGGGGCTGCGTCTCTCCCTGCATGAAGGACTGCACCGCGCCGATCACCTTCCGGGCCTCCATGGCCCCGCTGACACTGGGATTCCTGATCCTTCCAAACACAAAAACGCACCCGACGGTCACAACGGCCGTCAGGCACAGCGTCAGAATACTGCCCAGGGAAAGACCCGGCTTCTTTTTTCGCATCGTTTCCCCCAAAAACTTTCAAGAGTTAGGAGTGAGGAGTTAGGAGTTAGGAGTTAATAGTTTGCGCTTCGCGCATCCATTTTCAACTCCTCATTCCTCACTCCTCACTGAAATTACCTCTCCACCCGGATCATGCTTTCCACCTGCACATCGGAGGAAGCGATGGCCTTCAGGGCCTTGTTGATGGCGCATTCCCCGGCGTCATGGGTGATCAGGACGATCTGGGCGTGGCCGTCCACGGCGTCCCGCTGCATCAGGTTGCGGATGCTGATGCCCTCCTTGCCCAGGCAGGCGGTGATATGGGCCAGCACGCCGGGCCGGTCGCTGGCGTTCAGGCGCACGTAGAAGGCGCAGTGCCAGTCGTCGGTGACGGTCAGGCCGTCGGACAGCGTATTGGCGTTATGGAAGGTGGGATAGCGGGGCGTATCCCGGGACACGGCATAGAGCATGTCCCCCACCACGGCGCTGGCGGTGGGCGCGCTGCCCGCGCCCCGGCCAAAGAGCATCATATCGTCGCAGGCGTGGCCGTGGAGGAAGATGGCGTTAAAGGAGCCGTTCACGGAAGCCAGGGGATGATCGTCCGGGATGAAGGTGGGATGCACCCGGGCGTCGATCACGTTTCCAGCGCGCTTGGCGATGGCCAGCAGCTTTAAGGTGTAGCCCAATTCCTTGCCAAAGGCAATGTCCGTGGCGCTGACTTGGGTAATTCCCTGGCGGTAAATCACGTCGAAGGGCACCCGGGCATGGAAGGCCAGGGAGGAAAGAATGGACAGCTTATAGGCGGCGTCAAAGCCCTCCACGTCGCTGGTGGGGTCGGGCTCGGCCAGGCCCAGGCGCTGGGCGTCGGACAGCACGTCGGCATAGTCGCTGCCCTCCTGGCTCATGCGGGTGAGGATATAGTTGGTGGTGCCGTTGACGATGCCCATCATTTCCTCGATGCGGTTGGCCTGGAGGGAATCGATGGTGGTGCGGATAATGGGGATGGCCCCGCAGACGGCGGCCTCGTAATACAGGCCGCTGTGATGCTTTTCGGCCGCTTCCTGGAGGATATGCCAGTTCAGGGCCAGGGCCATTTTATTGGCAGTGACCACGGTTTTTCCCATTTCCAGAGCCCGCACCATATAGCGGGTGGCGGGCTCCTCGCCGCCCATGAACTCCAGCACCATTTCAATGGCGGGATCGTCGGTGATCTGGGCGGGGTCTGTGGTGAGCAATTCAGCGGGGATCACCTGATCCCGCTTTTTTGTTACGTCCCGGACCAGGATTTTTTTCACGTCAAATTCCACGTCCGCCCGGTGCAGAATATCGGCCTTGAATTCCTGCAGCAGCTTCCACACGCCGCAGCCGATATTGCCGCAGCCCAGAAAACCAACGGATACTTTGCGCATATACGTTTCCCCTTCCCTTACGCTTTGGGTTGATTTTTTTCGTAAATGAGCCGCAGGCCCTTGAGGGTCAGCAGCCCGTCGATATGATCGATCACGCCGGACTTGGAGGCGATGAGCCGGGCCATGCCCCCGGTGGCGATCACCTGGGCCTTGGGGCAGCCCATTTCCCGGCGGATCTCGTTCACCAGGTAAATCACCTGGCCCACATAGCCGTTAATGACACCGGACTGCAGATTGGCTACCGTGGTTTTGCCGATCACCCGCTCCGGCATCACCAGCTCAAAGTGGGGCAGCTTGGCCGTGCCGGACACCAGCGCTTCGCTGGTCAGCTTGATGCCGGGGCAGATGCAGCCCCCAAGCAGGGAGCCGCTTCCGTCCAGGGCTCCGAAGGTGGTGGCGGTGCCAAAGTCGATATACACGCAGGGGCCGCCGTACAGGGTATAGGCCGCCACGGCGTTGCAGATCCGGTCGGAACCGATTTCCCGGGGGTTGTCGTATTTGATGTCGATGCCGGTTTTCACCCCGGGGCCCACGGTCATGGGGTCGATGCCGAAATAATCCCGGCACATATGCTCCACGGTGAAATTGATGGTGGGCACCACCGAGGACATCACAATGCCTTTGACCTCACTCCGGTCGATCTTTTCATGGTCGAACAATTGGGTGATCATCACGCCCAATTCATCGCTGGTGTATTTCCGGGTGGTGGACAGGCGCCAGTAATGCACCATCTCCGCCCCGTCAAACAGGGCGGTTTTGATATTGGTGTTTCCGATATCCAGGGTAAACAGCATGGGAAAAACTCCTTTTCAGGATGATGGGAACATCAGATGAGCCTGGCCCGCTTCAGCGCCGCGCCCACCGCCCCGGTGACCAGAGCGGCAACGATCATTTCCACCACGGCGTTGAGGCCCACAGAGGCGATAATAAACACGATCACGCTGCGGCCCGCCATCATCTGCTGTATGTATTCCGTGTTTCCGAACAGCAGCACCAGGCTGGACATGAAAAACAGGGGATTGAAAAACGCGGCGCAGAACCCGGTGATCAGGCAGCAGAGATATACATTGAGCTTTTTGCGCAGCGCCCGGTACACCAGCGCCGTCAGCACGCCCACCAGCACCCGGGACACAAACCGCTGAATGAACGTGAGCACCGGGCTGATGCCCACCAGGGCCGCGCCCATGCCGCTGTAGCCCACCAGGCCAAAGCACTGCAAAAAGCTGATCAGGCCGAACACGCCGCCGATCACCGCGCCCCCCGGCACGCCCAGGGCAATGGCCGCGATGGCCACGGGGATCATGTTGAAGGTGATGGAAAGCCCGGCGGGCTGGGGAATGTTCACATAGCCCAGCACGATCAGCAGGGCGGTCAGCAGGGCGTACAGGGCCAGTTTTACCGTTTTGGTGCTCCGATTTGCGTTTGTCATGATTCTTTCCTCCGTTCAAGTTCTTTTCAAGATACCCGACGTAATGTTGGGGTTGCCTTCGCACCTGTCCAGCCCCCGGAGGGTACCGGCATACAGCGCTTTTCCATTATACCAAAGGAACGCTGGATTGTCAAAAATCAGGCAGGGAAAAACAGGGAAGATACAGGAGGAGGCAATAGGTGTCAGGCAATAGGCATTAGGCAATAGGTGTTAGATACATCAGGTGTCAGGCAATAAGGCCAATAAGTTTTATCCCCTTATTAGCGCTGTCATTTTGAGCCCGGCCGCGTTCGCTTGCGCCCGCCAAAGGCGGGCAGAATTCCCTTTGTTTCCCGGGTCGGAAAGCAGCAGAAGGAGATTCTTCACGCTCTTCGAGGGTTCAGAATGACAGTGTCGGTTGAAGGATGAAAAGTTTGGTGTCAAAGCCCAGAGTATATCTTCTGCACGCGGTAAGCTGCGTCCTTCTATTGTCTATTGCCTGTTCCCTATTGCCTACTTCCTATTGCCTACTGCCTCTCCCCCGCCAAATACCCATACACCGCCCTTTGCAGCGCCCGGGCTTCCGGGTACTGGAGGGACTGATGCAGGGCCAGGGTAGAAACCAGCAGCCGTCCTTTTCCCTGCCGACTTTCGTACATTTGCGTAAGGGGCGTCAGGCGGGTGATGGCGGGAATGACGGAAATGATGGGCTTTGCCCCTTCCGGCAGGGGCACGGCCTGGGCGGAGGCCATGGGCCACCATTGCCAGTCGGTATGGCTGTCGGTGGGGAAAGCGGCAAAGAGGGGATGGTCCTTTTGAATCCATTGGCCGTTGCAGCCCGCCTGATCCGGGAAGGTGACGGGACACCAGAAATCCGTGGAGAACTGAGGCCGCACCGCCCCGGGCAGCGCCTGGTCCCGATCCGGGGCCAGATACACCGTGCCGCCTGCCCGAAGCATGCTTTGGGCCTTTTCGTCCAGCGTCCGGCATTCGTACACATTGTCCGGGCACACCGGCATGTCCGCCGGATACGCCCACAGGGAATATTCGTTTTGAACGCCCGCAAAGTCCAGCCCCAGCGTCAGCTTCTGGGCCTTTTGGATTCCGCCAAAGGAAATCCTGATTTCTCCCAGGGCCGTGAGCCCGCCCGCCAAAGCGGCGCATTCCTTCAGCGTCCCCGCTTGCTCAAAGGTCTCTCCTTTTATCCGCCAGCGGCAGCAGCCCGTCAGGGCTGTTTTTCCATAGTTCGCCATATTCACGGGAACGGTCACAGTTTCCCCCGCGAAGACGGGAAACATGGGCCGCACGGC
>CAMOUF010000156.1 GCA_946626395.1 uncultured Clostridia bacterium | reverse complement strand
CTCCAGCGTGACAGGCTGGCATTCTAAACCGACTGAACTACCGGGCCATAATGTGAGTGGGAACAACAGGGCTCGAACCTGTGACCCTTTGCTTGTAAGGCAAATGCTCTCCCAGCTGAGCTATGCTCCCCCGCTCCGCCGCACCGTTTCCTGCGCGGCACATTTGATATAATAACAGAATTAAAGGCGGTTGTCAATACCTTTTTTAAATTTTTTGACGGAATCTGTACAGCCTTTGTTCAGATGGAGGAGGGGGAGCACGTAAAGCCATCAAACTCCCCTCCTCCTTGCTCCAGTTTTTCTTAAAAAGCCCACAGCAGCAGGGAGCCGTCTCGTCCGCTGACATCGATGGCATAACGGCAGACGTTTCCCTCCGCGTCCACGAAGGAAACGCCGTTGTTGCTCATGTCGCCGTAAAAGATCAGCGGCAGCGTCAGGCTTTCCCCGGCAGCCAGGCCGGGATGCCGGTACACGGTTTCGATCAGGTATTCCGGCGCGTCAGCGTCCTCCATGTCCGGCAGGTCCAGGGCCAGCAGCTGGAAATCCGAAAGGGGCTTTCGGGCGGTGAAGATCACCAGGGCTTCTCCTTCCTCCCAGTCCTCGTCCTCCTCGTTTTCCGGGCCCCACTCCAGCGCCAGGGCGGGCAGGGGACGGAAGGTCAGAGTGGACAGCAGACGAAGGAACACCTCGCCATAGCCCTCCGCCGCCTCCTCCGGGAAGCAGGCATAGGCGGCAGCGAAATCGTTTCCTTCCTCCAAGGTATAGAAAACGGTCACGAGGTCCGGGTTATATTCAAAGGGCTTTTGGAAATAAGTGATGTCGCCGCCCGCTTCCGTCACGTCGAATTCATATTCGGTGTCGGCTTCGGCGTTTTCATCCAGATAGTTGAAGCTTTCCGTGTCCAGCGCCCCGGCCAGCATGATTTCCAGGTAGATAGGCAAATCGCTGTCTTGGGGAGAAAGGATCAGGCTTTGGCCGGATTCCGACATGCCTTCATCCACGGTCAGGCGATCGGCGTCGTACCAAAAGGAAAAGCCCAAGGCGCTTTCATACAGGGTTTCCGTGATCTCCTCCTGATCGCCTTCCAGCTCAATATAGCGCTGCCGGGTTTCGGCGCAGGCGGAGGAAAGGCAGAGCACAGCGGCCAGGCAAAACAGCAGCATTCGTTTCATGGGCGGCCTCCTTTATGCGTCGATGGAAGCGGTGAGCATCACACCTTGGTAATATTCTGTCCCTGGGGCGTATCCTTTACCAGATAGCCCGCGGCGGCCAGGGCGTCGCGCAGTTCGTCGCTGCGCTTCCAGTTCTTTTCCTTGCGGGCCTGGGCGCGTTCGTCAGCCATCTGTTGGATATCGGCAGGCAGGCCCTCTTCGGCGTCCTTCATGAGCAAGCCCAGCACGCCGGTCAATTCCTTCAGCATTGTCAGCACGCCTTCCACGGCGGCCTTGCTGCTTTGATCATTCAGGCTCACGTTAGCGTCCTTCACGATTTCAAAAATGGCGCCCAGGGCATCGGCGGTGTTCAGGTCATCGTCCATGGCGGCGTCAAAGCGCGCGCCGTCCTCCTTTACCCGCTGAAGCAGGGCTTCCTCCTCCGCCGTCAGGGGAGTGTCCTTGGCGTTCTTTTTCAGGAACAGCAGGTTTTCCCGGGCGGTGTACAGCCGCTGCAGGGAGGCGTGGGCCTGGGCCACCATGTCCCGGCTGAAATTCACGGGGGAGCGGTAATGGGCGGACAGCATGAACATGCGGATATCCTCGGGATTGTATTCCTTCACGATGTCCCGCACAGTGAAGAAATTGCCCAGGGATTTGCTCATTTTTTCGTTGTCGATGTTGATAAAGCCGTTGTGCATCCAGTACCGGGCGAAGGGCTTGCCGGTGGCGCACTCGCTCTGGGCCACCTCGTTTTCGTGGTGGGGGAAGAGCAGGTCCTTGCCGCCGCAGTGAATATCAAAGGTTTCGCCCAGGTATTTCATGCTCATGGCGCTGCATTCGATATGCCAGCCGGGACGGCCCATGCCCCAGGGGGATTTCCAGGCGGGCTCGTTGGGCTTCTGGGCCTTCCAGAGGGCGAAGTCGGCGGGGTTCTTTTTCACCTCGTCCACGTCGATGCGGGCCCCGGCTTCCAGATCGTCCATGTTCTGGCCGCTGAGCTTTCCGTAGCCGGAATCCTTTTTGGTGTCAAAGTACACGTCGCCGTTCACTTCGTAGGCGAAGCCCTTGTCCTCTAAGGTCTTGACCAGATGAATGATTTCGCCGATGTGCTCCGTGGCACGGGGGTGCACGGTGGCGGGCCGGATGCCCAGGGACTTGGCGTCCTGGTAATACTCTTTGATGAACCGGTCGCCCAGTTCCTTCACGGTGATGCCTTCCTTGTTGGCCCGCTTGATCATCTTGTCGTCGATGTCGGTGAAGTTCTGCACGAAGGTCACTTCATAGCCCCGGTGCTCAAAGTAGCGCCGCAGCACGTCGAAGGTGATGAAGGGACGGGCATTGCCGATGTGGAAATAATCGTACACCGTGGGGCCGCAGGCGTAAATGCCCACTTTGCCGGGATGCAGGGGCACGAATTCTTCCTTTTTCCGGGTAGCGCTGTTGTAAATTTGCATTGTGTGTTCCTCCCTTATATAAACGTAATATTATTCTGCTTTTCTTGCAGGGCAGTCGGTGAGGGCGCAGCGCTCGCAGTCGTGCTGGCCCTCGGTTTCCATTTCCAATTGCTCCAGTTTGCCTTCGATGGCCTGTACCTTTTCCAGCATGGGGTCGGGCAGGTCGCCGTGGTTCAGGTCGATTTCCGTGCGGGTGGCGGGGCCCCGGACGACGCGGCCGGGGTTGCCCACAACGGTACAGTGGGCGGGCACGTCCTTGAGCACGATGGCTCCCGCGCCGATCTTCACATAGTCCCCGATGGTGATGGGGCCCAGGACCTTCGCCCCCGCGCCCACTGTGACGCCCCGGCCCAAAGTGGGGTGGCGTTTGCCGGTGTCCTTGCCGGTGCCGCCCAGGGTCGCGCCCTGGTAGATGGTCACGTCGTCGCCGATTTCCGCGGTTTCGCCGATGACCACGCCGGTGCCATGGTCGATGAACACGCCGCTGCCGATGGTGGCCCCGGGGTGGATATCGATGCCGGTGTGCTTGTAGGAGTGAAAGTTGATGAGCCGGGCCAGGAAATAATGGCCCTTCAAATAGGCCCGGTGCGCCCGCCGATGGCTGCGCAGGGCCTTGAACCCGGGATAACAGAAGAAAACCTCCGCCTTGGAATGCACGGCCGGGTCGCGCTTGATCACCGCGTCCAGGTCGCGCTTTAATGTTTCAAACAATTTTGTCCCCTCCACAAGAAAAACGCATGCCGCTCCCCTTAGAGAACGGCATGCCGCTTTTATCCACTCTTTTTCATGGCTGCGCCTTAACGCGGCGCTGTCGGCCCGGCATATCCGCGTTTACAAACGCTTTTCCGCCGTGCTGCTCCCGGGGGCACTGTCCGCCTGAACGCGGGCGCGCTTCCAGCCCGTGGCGCGCCTTCTCTTTCCGTTCCGTTTCTGCGAACGTTTTTCCCGTTCTTCGCACGGTTTCATTATATGCGGGATAGGGAAAAAAGTCAATCCCTATTTAGCCGCCAGAAGCAGCGCCTCCCGGTCGTTGGGCAGTTCGTTTCTTACCACCCTAAGCAAGAGAGCATGGAGGGTTTCGCCCAGGGCGGGGCCGGACAGCCCCAGGGCGGCTAGGTCCTTGCCGTTGACGGCCAATTGCCCCAAGGTATAGCAGGCGTTTTCTTGAAGCAGAGCCCGCAGCTTTTCCTTGAGCGCTTCCGCGTCCCCCATGGCGGCTTCTTCCGGTTCTTTGCCTTCTGCCAGCCGCTTGGCCAGCCGCAGGTCGATGAGCAGGCCCGTTTCCTCGGGGCCGACCCGCATGAGCATTTCCTGAATGGTATGGGGAGTAAGGTCAGTGTCCTGCCATGCTACCAGAGTGGATACGGTGTCCATGATCTTGACGGACATTTTCAGGCTCTTTAAAACGTCCCTTGCCGTTTTTTCGCCGCACCCGGAAAGCAGGGCCGCCCAGCGCAGGTATAGATCATTGGGGCATTTATCGATGGTGTCCAGGATGAGGGGCCACTTGGAGGCGTTCATCAGCGGCGTCAGTTCCGGCAGCACCACGGCGATCACGTCGGGATAGGCTTTCAGCGCCTTTCCCGCGTCCTTTCCCTGCAAAAGCCCGGTCAGCTCCACGGCGATGCGCTCCCGGCTCACATGGCAAAGCTGCTCTTTGCCCGCCCGCAGGGCGCGATCGGTGGCTTCGTGGATGGGAAAGCCCAGCTTGGAGGAAAAGCGCAGGGCCCTGAGGATGCGCAGGGCATCCTCCCCAAAGCGGGCCGCCGGGTCGCCCACGCAGCGGATCAGGCCCCGTCCGCAGTCCTCTCTGCCCCCGAAGGGATCGGCAAAGCCCCGGGCCGGGGAATAGGCCATGGCGTTGATGGTAAAGTCCCGGCGGGACAAATCGTCCTCCACCCGGGCGGTAAACTGCACGGAGTCCGGGTGCCGCCCATCGGAATAGGCCCCATCCACCCGGAAGGTGGTGATTTCCAGGGGCATGCCCTGAAGCAGCACGGTGAGGGTGCCGTGCTTCAGGCCCGTTTCAATGGTGCGCTCGTTGGCAAATACTTTTTGCATTTCCTCCGGGCGGGCCGAGGAGCAAATATCATAATCATGGGGCGTTTTATTCAGCACATGATCCCGCACGCAGCCACCCACCGCGTAAGCGGCATAGCCGGCATCTTCCAGCCGGGTCAGGGCTTCCCGCACGGGAAGGGGTAAATCAAGGGTCATGGGATCACCTTCTTTTTTCTTTTTCAATCCCATATTAATCAGGGAATCCCGCCTTGTCAATCCCTGGATTTCGTGATAAAATACAGATTATAGTACAAGGCGACAAAGAAGCGGGGGGACAAGGGATGGACGCGCTGACAGCGGTGATCAAGGCACGGGAAATGCTGAACCATGTCACGCCGCTGAAAACGGACTGCGGGCGCTGCTGCGGCGGGGCCTGCTGCCAGAGCGACGAGGACGGACAGGGCGGCATGCTGCTGTTTCCGGGGGAAGAAGCGCTGTATGATCCGCTGCTCTGGGGCTTTTCCCTGAGCACAGACGACGGCGTTCTGCCGGGCCTTACCCTGCTCAACTGCGAGGGCGTTTGCGAACGGGATGCGCGTCCCCTGGCCTGCCGCCTGTTTCCGCTGCTGCCAAGCCCCGAGGGGGCGAAAATGGACAGGCGGGCCTGGGCAGTATGTCCTCTGATGGAATATGGAAAGCGCGGCCTGAATCCGGCTTTTCTTCAGGCGGTGGAGGAAGCAGGCAGGCTGCTGTACCAATGCTCGGAACACGCGGCGTTTTTATCCGCTCTGCACGAATACAACGAACGGCTGGGGAGCTTTTGACCGGCGCTGGAAGGGGAGTAAAGCCCATGGCTTGGATACAGGTGGAATGCGACAGGGAAATACATTTGAACGGCAGCCAGGGGAATCTTTTGCTGCGGGACGCCCGGGCCGATTTCAGCCGCTGGGAAAACCAGGTGGACTGTGTGTATATGGACCCGCCCTTCCTGACGGGAGAAGAATTTT
>CAMOUF010000155.1 GCA_946626395.1 uncultured Clostridia bacterium | reverse complement strand
TTGCCGCGGGCTTTTATTTCGGCGGGGGTTGTTAGATTTCGTGGATAATGCCGTAGTCCGGGCCTTCCTGGGCTGTCATAAAATAATCCCGTTCCCCGTCGTGGGCGATTTTTTCCAGGGGCTGGCCTGTCATTTGGGCCATCAAGCCGTTCATTTTGTTCTTGGTACGTAGCAGCCATTCGGCGTGAATGGTCACATCGGTGGCCTGGCCGGAAGCGCCGCCGGAGGGCTGATGGATCATGACCTCGCTGTTAGGCAGGGCCAGGCGTTTTCCCTTTTCCCCCGCCATGAGCAGAAACGCGCCCATAGACGCCGCCATGCCCACGCACACCGTGCGCACGGGGCACTTGATATAATTCATGGTGTCATAAATCGCCATGCCCGCTGTCACGGAGCCGCCGGGGCTGTTGATATACAGGTTGATATCGGCGTCTGGATTATCCGTTTCAAGGAACAAAAGCTGGGCCACGATGGCGTTGGCCACCTGATCGTCAATGGCGCTGCCCAGAAACACCACCCGGTCCTTGAGCAAACGGGAATAAATATCATAGGAACGTTCCCCGTGGGCAGTTTGTTCGATTACATAAGGGATCAAAGACATTCTTGATTTTCCTCCTGGGTTCGGGATAAAAACGAAGGCCGCAGACTGCCGGAAACAGGGGCCCGGCAATCTGCGTCATCCTGCGTTTGCTGAACCCCATCATGATTATATGATGGCGGTCGCTGATTTATACCTGGAAGAATTGATTACTCTTCCTCTTCTTCCTTTTCCATCACGGCGCTGGCGGCGTCCTCCACCGCTTTGATGGTGTCGGCGGCGTCGATGCGGTCCGCTTCGTCCTTTTCTTCCACTTGGGCGGTTTCCACGATCATGTCCACCCCCTTGCGGATCTTGGCGTTGTCCTTGAGGTATTCCTTCTGCCGGTCGTTCAGGGACTTCTTGAATTCCTCCAGCTCGCGGCCGCTGCGTTCGGCTTCCTCCGCGGTGGCCTTTTCCACTTCTTCGTCGGTCACTTCCACGTTTTCAGCCTTGATGATAGCGTCCAGCACCAGCTGCATCTTCACCCGATTCTTGGCTTCGGGCTTATACATTTCCTTGATCTGATCCTCGCTCTGGCCGGTATATTTGAGGTAATCCTCATACCGAAGGCCCTGATACATCATCCGCAGCTTGAGCTCCCGGATCATGATATCGGTTTCATCATTGATCATGGCGTCGGGAATGTCGCAGTCAGCAGCGTCCACAGCCTGCTGCACCAGTTCGTTTTCCAGCTGCACGGCGGCATTCTTGTCGGCCTGCTCGGTCAGTTCTTTTTCGATGTTGGCCTTGTAGTCGGCAAAGGTATCGAATTCGCTCACGTCAGCGGCGAAATCATCGTCCAGGGCGGGCACCACTTTGGACTGGATGCCGTTCACCTTCACATGGAACACGGCGTCCTTGCCCTTTAAGTTTTCCGCGTGATATTCATCGGGGAACTTGACCTGCAAATCCTTTTCCTCGCCGATGTTCATGCCGATCATCTGCTCTTCAAAGCCGGGAATGAAATGGCCGGAGCCGATTTCCAGGGTCTGGTTTTCCGCAGTGCCGCCTTCAAAGGCCACGCCGTCCACAGAGCCGGCATAGTCAAGGTTCACGGTGTCGCCGTTTTCCACGGGCCGGTCGGTCACATCCGCCATGGTGGTGGCCTTGGTCACGTCCTGCTGAATGCGGCTGTCGATTTCTTCGTCCGTTACCTTATGGACATACTTGACGGCCTTGAGGCCCTTATACTGGCCCAGCTCCACGTCGGGCTTCACATACACCTTGATGGTGAAAAGCAAATCCTTGCCAACGCCGATCTGCTTCATTTCATCCACCTCGGGGCGATCCACCACCTGGAGGTCATTTTCCTTCACAGCGGCTTCGTAGGCTTCGGGGAAAACGATATCGAAAGCGTCGTCATAAAACACGCCTTCGCCGTACATATTTTCGATGAGACGGCGAGGGGCCTTGCCCTTGCGGAAGGCGGGCACATTGATGCGGCCGCGGAGTTTCAAATAAGCCTGCTGCACCGCGGCGTCAAATTTTTCAGACGCAATTTCAAAGTTGATTTTTACTTGGTTGCCGGAAATCTTTTCTACTGTGTAACCCATCAGGAACACCCTCCATACTTGCCGTATCGGCATGGTTGTGCCCCATGCATTGCACAAAGCACTAACCTATATAATAGCACATAAGGTTATGAATTGCAAGGGTTTCCTTACTGATTTGAACGTCGATTTTGAGAAAAGAATGAAAAACGTTTTCCAGGATCATCCAGCCTGTCAGGAAGCGCGTCCACCGGTTCTCCGCCGCTTGCAGGACGCAGCGTCCAGGCAGGTTCCGGTTCTTCCTGATCGTTTTCAACGAATGACTGTCCATTTTCATTTGGCTCTTTTTCTTCGTTTTGTCTTTCTTTGGCAGGAAGGACGGGCGGTTCCTCCCGCTTTTCCTGGGGGGATGGCGCCGCCTGCGGCAATTCCTTTTGTTTTTTCTTTTCCCTCCGCAGCCATTCACTTGCCAAAAAGTATTCCCGCTCCCCGCCCTGCCACAGCGCCACCTGCTCCTTCCTGACCGCGAACAGGTTTCCTGTTTCTTTTACAGAAAAGCTGGCATGGCCCGACCCATCGGCATTTTTTTCCTGCACCGGATCAGGCGTATTCTGCCCCCAGCAGAAAAGCTCCACCCTTTCCCCCGGCTCAAGCCCTCGAATTTGTACGATTTTTTTCCCGCCCGATTCCATGGCATGGCCGCTGACCCCATGACGGCCCTTGAAAAATTCATACCCGAACGCCATTGCTGCCCCCTCCTTTTGCCGCGCTTTTCTCATTCTATGCGAAACAATTCCCCGATGATGCTTGCGCCGACGATTATTTTACAGTATAATGGAAGCGATCGTCATTCTGATTCTGCTATTCCGTAAGGAGGAAACGCATTGCACATTCTGATTACCAACGACGATGGAATCCATTCCGTGGGCATCAAGGCGCTTGCGGACGCCGCTGTCCGCCGGGGCCATCGGGTCACTGTCAGCGCTCCCACCAGCCAATGCAGCGCCAACAGCCAGCATATCACTTTGACCGCGCCTCTGCTGGTGCATGAGCTTCCCTGGGAAGGAGCCGAAGCCTTTTCCGTGGCGGGCACGCCCACAGACTGCGCCCGGGTGGCTCCCTTTATGGTGGATACGCCTTTTGATTTTTGCATTTCCGGCATCAACAACGGCGAAAACGCAGGCAGCGCCGTGTATTACAGCGGCACCGTGGCCGCCGCCCGGGAAGCGGCCATGTGCTATATTCCCGCCATGGCGGTGTCCATTATGCCCGGGGCGGATGATGAAATGCGCGCTCATTTGGCGGATCTGGCGGTGCGGATGGCGGAACAGTATCAGTCCATTCAGCTGCCCCGGTTTGCCATCATCAATCTGAACGCCCCTGCCATCCCCTCCAAAGAATGGAAGGGTATCAAGGTCTGTCCCATCTGCCAGGCCTATTATCTGGACGGCTATGAAAAACGGGTCAGCCCCCTGGGACAGACCTACTTCTGGCTCAAAGCCAACGACACCTCCGGCGTGCCCATGGAGGCGCCCGAGGAAGGCAGCGATTATTACTATCTGCGAAACGGCTATGTCACCTGCACCTTCCTGGGCAGCTATTCCGACTGCAACAGTCAGTTTGGCAGCGGGATGAATGTGGAGCTATAAGGAAATCAAGGAGAAAATGAACGAAAATCAATTCCCCGTTCTGGTGATCGGCGGCGGCGCGGCGGGTATGATGGCCGCTCTTTTCGCTGCCCGCGGCGGCGCAAGGGTTACGCTGCTGGAAAAAAACGAAAAACTGGGAAAGAAAGTTTACATCACCGGGAAAGGCCGCTGCAACGTGACCAACGCCTGCGAATCCCTGGATGAATTTCTCAGCGAGGTTTGCCGGAATCCCCGGTTTTTGTACAGCGCCCTGACCCAGTTTATGCCATCTGATATGCTGTCGCTGCTTAGAGACCTTGGCTGCGAAACGAAAATCGAGCGGGGCCGCCGGGCTTTTCCGGTGTCCGACCATGCCAGCGACGTGACCAAAGCCCTGGAAAAAGGCTTGATCCAGGTAGGCGTGGATATTCGCCTGGGGGCGGAGGTCAAACGAATCGCAACAGAAAACCAGCGGGCCGTGGGCGTGGAGCTGACAAACGGAAAAACGCTGCCCGCCTCCGCGGTCATCGTGTGCACCGGGGGTATGAGCTATCCTTCCACCGGCTCTACCGGCGACGGGCTCAAATGGGCCAGGGAATTGAATCATCCTGTTTCCGCCATCCTGCCCTCTTTGGTGGGCCTGAAAACCGAAGAAGCCTGGCCCGCCCAGCTCCAGGGCCTGACGCTAAAAAATATTTGCCTAACCGGGTATTCCTGTGGTAAAATAATATATTCCGAGCTGGGCGAAATGCTTTTCACTCATTTTGGCGTTTCTGGCCCTCTGGCCATCGAGCTCAGCGCCCATCTGCCGGAAACTGGAAAAGCAGACGTACGGCTGAATTTAAAGCCTGGTCTCAACCGGGAGCAATTGGAGCAGCGATTGACCAAAGAGCTTTCCTCCGCCGGGAAAAAGCAATTGTCCACCGTGCTGCAAGCCCTGCTGCCCATGCGCTTTGCGGCGCTGTTTCCCGCTCTTTGCGGCCTGGATGGGAAAACGCCCTGCAATCAGGTAACGGTGGGGATGCGTTCGGCTTTGGCGGACGCGCTGCAAGCCCTGCCCCTCAGCATTATCGGCACCCGGCCCCTGGAGGAAGCCATCGTCACCCGGGGCGGCGTGGAGGTCAAGGGCATCAATCCCAAAACCATGGAAAGCAAGCTGATTTCCGGCCTCTATTTTGCGGGCGAAACCATGGACGTGGACGCCCACACTGGCGGCTATAACCTGCACATTGCCTGGGCCACCGGCGCGCTGGCAGGCAAAAGCGCCGCTCAAAGCCGAGAGGAGAAATAAATCATGTCTGAAACCGGCATTGGTTTGGCAATGGCATTGGCTCTTCTTGCTTTCCTTTTCCTGGCCTTCGCCATCGCCTTCGCGGTCAAAAAGGAAAAAGCCTGCAAGCTCATCGGCGGCTTTAACTCCCTGACGGAATCGCAGCAGGCGCGCTACGACCGGCTTCGCCTTTCCCAGGATTACAAAAAGCTGTTTCTGATTTTGACGGGCGTGATGCTCCTGAGCGCGCTGCTCTGCCTGTGGCTTCACTACTGGGCCTTCGGCGGGGCGATGCTGGCCATGCTGATTCTGATTTTTCAGGACTTCCATTGGGACGTGGAAAAGGCCTTCGCAAAATATAAGCTCGATCCCTGATCCTGCTATAACCAAAGGAGATTATCCCCATGCAATACATCGTTCTGGATCTGGAATGGAACCAACCCATCTCTTATCATTCCCCCGCGTATAAGAGCGTGGGCGGAAAGCTGCTCTTTGAACTGATCCAAATTGGCGCGGTCAAAATGAATGAGCGCTTTCAGGTGGTGGATTCCTTTTCCCAGCTGATCCAGCCCCAGCACTATGTGCGCCTGCATCCCCGCATTTCCCGCATCACCCATATCACCCAGGACGACCTGGCCGACGCCCCCGCCTTCAATGAAGCGGTGGAAGCCTTTGCCCAGTGGTGCGGCGAGGATTACGCGCTGCTCACCTGGGGCTGCGACGATATTTCCGTGCTGAATCAGAACATGACCTTCTTTCAATGCGAAACCCAGCTGGGTAAGTTTTATGACGCCCAGCGCCTCTTTGGCGAAATCACCGGCAATTCCAAGGAGCGCAAGGGCCTCAAGGCCGCCATGGAGCAAATGGAAATCGTGCCGGACGAGGAGGGCATGCCCTTCCATAACGCGGTGAACGACGCCTATTATACCGCCCTGGTCTTTGCCAAAATGCCGGACCCCAATAAGGTGCTGGAATACCCGCTGGCCCCCCGAAAGCTGCAGCATTTGGACCGGGCCAGGCGGGAATGCACCGCCATTCTGCGGGTACGCTCCATCAAGGACGCCCTGAAGAGCGCCGCCGCCATGAATCCCCCCTGCCCCATCTGCGGCAAACGCATGGAGGTGCCGGAGGGGTATGTGCTCCAGCGCAACGAACAGTATATGGCCCTGGCCGACTGCCCCCAGCATGGGCTGGCTTTCGTAAAACTGGCTTTCGGAAAAAACGACGAGGGCAAGCGGATCATGACCCGCGCCGCTTCCCTGGCGGAAGAACAAAACGCCGCTTACGTTCACACCAAGCACCTGCAATGGGCGCAGAAAATCGCCGCCCAGCAGGAAAATGAATAAGAACTGGACGAGGGGGGAAGAAGCGCCTTTGAATCATTTGCGCCTTTTCCCCTTTTCTTTTGGAGATATGCATTTTTATTGACAGAAAGGAGTGCTGATGATGATCGTTTCCATGCTGGGAAAAGAGCGAGAGTTTTCCTCCCCCACAACGGTGCTGGACGCCCTCACCGTTTTAGCGCCTGAAATGCTGGATGATGCCCTGGGCTGTTTCTGCGGCGGACGGGCGCTGGAGCTGAATGAAGAAATCAAGGAAAGCTGTACCTTGCACCCTATCACCTTTCAGAACGAGGAAGGCAGGCGAATCTATGAACGCTCCCTTCGGTTCGTGCTGCTGCTGGCCCTGAAGCGGGTGCTGCCCAAAACGGATATCCGGATCGAGCATTCTATCGGCTACGGCGTGTATATGCGGCTGCTGGACCGGGACGCTGACCAGGCAACCGTGGACGCGCTGCAAAAAGAGATGGAAAAAATCGTGCAGGAAAATCTGCCTTTTATCCGGGAACGCTGGAGCCGGGAAAAAGCCATCGCCTATTTCCAGGAAAACGGGCATCCGGACAAAACCCGGCTGCTCACGTACCGACCCTATGATTATTTCCCCGTGTATCTTTGCGGCGGCATGGCGGAATATTTTTACGGGGCCATGCTTCCCTCCACCGGCTATGTAAGCGCCTTCCGCCTGATGCTGCTTGGAAATGGCATCGTGCTGCAAATGCCTGGGCCGGACGACCCCAAGCATCCGGCCGCGTTTGTATCCCGGCCCAAGATCCTTTCTTCCTTTGCCCAGTCCAATCGCTGGTGCGATATCCTGGGCTGCATGAACGCCGCCGACCTGAACGACATGATCGTGACCGGGGCGCTGCCCCAGTTTATCCGGGTGAATGAAGCGCTGCATGATCAGTCCATCGGCGAAATCGCTCAGGGAGTGAAGGCCCGCGGAGCCCGGGCGGTATTCGTGGCCGGACCCTCCTCCAGCGGAAAAACCACTTTCTCCAATCGCCTGTGCATCCATTTAAAGGTGCTGGGTTTAAAGCCCGTGCTGGTCTCCTTGGATGATTTCTATTTGGACCGGGACGCCCTGCCTCTGGAAGCGGATGGCAAGCCCGACCTGGAAGCGTTGTCCGCGCTGGACGTGCAATTGCTGCGGGCCTGCGTGGCCGGGCTTCTGCGGGGCGATGAAGTGAACATGCCAAGGTTTGATTTTAAAAAGAGCAAACGGGCAGAAAAAGGCTATCCGCTGCAATTGGGGAAGGATCAGATCCTGGTGATGGAAGGTATTCACGGCCTGAACCCCACCCTGCACCTGGGCTTTGACCCGGCGCTGATCTGCAAAGTATACATCAGCGAATTGGCCTGCCTGAACCTGGATCATCACAACCGCATCCGCACCACGGACGTGCGCTTGCTTCGCCGCATCGTGCGGGATCACCAGTTCCGGGCCACGCCGCCCCAGGAAACCTTGTCCATGTGGAACAGCGTGCGCCGGGGCGAGGAAAAATGGATTTTCCCCTATCAGGAACAGGCGGATTTCGTGTTCAATTCCGCCCTGCATTATGAGCTGACCGTACTCAAGCGTTACGCTTACGAGCTGCTCAGCGCGATTTCTCCGGAAGATCCCGTTTATCTGAGTGCCCGAAGGCTGCTGAAAATTCTCCATTATATCCTTCCCGCCACCGACGAAGCCATGCGGGATATTCCCCCCTTGTCCCTGCTGCGGGAGTTTATCGGCGGCTGCACTTTATACCAATGATAAAAACGGCTCAATTTAATAGTTTGTGTGGGGGAAACCGCTCTTTGGATGCCAAAGAGCGGTTTCCCCCACGCCCCCTTCCGAGAAAGCAATAAAGGATTCACTAATTTCGTTTTTCCTTCTTGGTTTATTTCGGAACAGAATAATA
>CAMOUF010000154.1 GCA_946626395.1 uncultured Clostridia bacterium | reverse complement strand
GCTCAGGGCTGCCGCCCGGCCTACGCTGAAAATGTGCCACTGGCACATTTTCCGGGCGCTTCGGCCCTACTACGCCTCCCTTCGTTCAGCTTTGCCAGAATGGAAAATCCATCCCAAATCTGATAAGATTTTAAAACGCGAACAGTATCAATAAATACATTCTTTCTTCTTGATTCATTTCGGAGCAGAACAGCAGGAATGTATTGGAATCCCCCACAAGGTTTTGTATTGAACCAAAAAACAGGCGTCGCAGGACACCTGTTTTTTCAATAGATGAAAAGTGTTATTTGAGCGCCTCGGCAGGCAGATAGCCCACGGTGCCCGCGTAGCGCACCAGGCACCAGGCGTCCCCCGGAACCAGCACGGTCACAGCGGCCCCGTCGGGCACGGGCAGCAGCGTCCTGGCCGCGGCGCTTTCCGTCAGGCGCAGGGACACGTTTTCTCCGCTGACGGCCCGGACGCAGACGGCGGGATCCTCCACGGCGAGATAACGGCTCTGCACATAGCCGGACACCTGGGAAACAGCGTCGTATACCTGGCTCCATACTTCCCCGGGATTCACCAGCAGCAGCTCTGTATCCAGGGGTTCATGAGCCAGCACCCGGGCCCTTTCGGAGGGCTGGGCCCGCAGGCACAGGCATTGATTCTCATGGAGCGCTGTTATCGCCGCGCTGCCCTGGGAGACGGGGGCAGCCGCCGGCACGCCGTCGTATTGAATAAAATTGCCGTTCACATATCCGGTCAGGCCGCTGACGGACACCTTCCAGAAGCCGTCCTTGGCGGGGGTGGTCAGCAGCACGGCGGCCTGCGTGCCGGAGGGAAAACGCCCGATCACGGCGGCATCCGTATAGAAGGGCCGGTCCCGCAGAAGGATTTCTCCCTGCCCGGGGCTGACAAGATACGCCATCACGCCGCCTGTGGCCTGGGTCACATACGCGTTTTCGCTGCGCAGAAAGCCCGTCTGCCCGTCGATTTCCACCTCGTACCAGCCATCGGCGGTGGCGGACAGGATTTGGAAGGGAGTTCCGTCATCAAAGGCGGCGGCGGGCTGGGCGAGCAGCGAGGGGAAGGCGTGGAGATGCACCTTTTCCCCCTGCCGGGCGGCGGCCACCCGGCCTTCCCCGGGCACGCCGGTTTCCCCGTTGATGAGCAGATAAGTTTTGCTCATGTAGCCGTATTGGTTGGAGGAGGGAATGTAGGCGTAGCACCAGTTGTCCTTTTCCCCCAGGATGCCCACCCAGTCGCCGGGCTCGGCAGCGCCCACCCAATCATAGGTGGCGGCGGGGCCCAGGCGCATATTCAGCTTGCTCACGCCGGTGACCACCGCGTAGTCATAGACCCGGGAATATACGATCACAGGCTCCTCTGACTGCAGGCCCTCCCCCAGGGCGGGGTTCACGGCCAGCAGAAGACACAGGGAACAGAAAAGACACAGGACGGATAACAGGCGGCTGCTTTTCATGATTCTCTCTCCTTTGCAAATGGTATCCTCGTTGACAGGAAAAGTGATTTCCTGTTGTTCCCGGCGTTGGTTGATCGAAAAAAAGGAAAAATGCCCGTCAGTCCATCAGCTCCACCAGCACGGCGTTTTGCACATCCATGCCTCGGCGGGTCAGGCGCAGGCAATCGCCGCTCCATTCCACCAGCCCCTGAGCTAGGGGCTTATTCAGCTTCTCCCCAAAGGCCGCCTGAATGCTCATGCCGTGGCGGGCGGCAAAATCGGCATTGCTGACGCCCTCCGTCATCCTCAGGCCCAGCATCATGCTTTCAAAGCGCGCCTCCGAAGGGGAGATCACGGTCTCCTCGGCGGGCTTCCCTTTTAGATAATCGTCCAGGCCCGGCGGGTTCTCAAACCGGACCGAGCCCACGAACCCGCAGGCGGCGCTGCCCAGGCCCAGATATTCCTTCCGTTGCCAGCAATCCAGATTGTGGCGGCAGGCAAAGCCCGGCAGGGAGAAATTGCTGATTTCATACTGGAAAAATCCGTGGCGGCTGAGGACGCTCCGGCACAGCTCATACATGTCCCGCTCGGTTTCCTCGTCGGGAAGCTGCCAGGCCCCGCTTTCCACCATGCGGCTCATTTTTGTGCCCTCCTCTACGATCAGGCCATAGCAGCTCAGGTGGGTGGGGGAAAGGGACAGGGCGGCGTCCAGGGTCTCTTGAACGTCGGCCAGGGTTTGCCCGGGCAGGCCCAGCATCAGATCCAGATTGATATTGTCAAAGCCCGCCTCCCGGGCCAGGGCCACGCTTTGCTCCACCTGTTCCCAGGTGTGGATGCGGCCCAGCAGGGAAAGGAGCTCCGGCTGCCGCGCCTGGGCTCCGAAGGACAGCCGATTGATTCCGCCCTTTTTCAGCGTTTCCAGAAACGCCTTTGTCACCGTGCCGGGGTTGCATTCGCAGGAGCATTCCGCCCCGGGCAGGAAATGAAAGGCGCAGCGCAGGCCCCTAAGCAGCCTGTCCATGGTTTCCGGCGGCAGCAGCGAAGGCGTGCCGCCGCCTAAATACAGGGTGGCGATGGGCCGGCTGAGCCCGCTTTTGATCCGGGCTTCTTTCAGAACCGCGTCCACATACCGGGCCATATCCCCTTCCCGCCCGGCGAAGGAGGCAAAATCGCAGTAGGCGCATTTCCTGACGCAGAAGGGAAGGTGCACATACAGGCCCAGGGGAGCTTGTTCCATGGGCGTCATCACGGCAGCGTCACGGCGAAAACCTCCGCCCCGCTGGCCACCAGCGCCACGCCGCCCTTGAGGATGCCCAAAAAGCCGGTGGCCTCCTGGCCGTCCATGACCCCCGCCAGGCTGATGGGCGTAAAGCGGCGGCTGCCCAAATCCGCCCGGTAAATCATATCGTTGGAAAAAGCGTAAATGCGCCGGTTATACAGTCCCGCCCCCACGCACGCGGCGGGCAGGGAATAGCGCCGGTCCGTTTTGCCCCAGAGCAGGCGCAGCTGATTGATGCGGCCGGAGCCGTCTGCGGCCTTGGCGGGGGCAAAGAGCATCATGGCGTCGTTGCCCACCACGTCGCTGTCCTTCATTTCCCAGCCGTACACCAGCACGGTGCCCGCGGCGTCCTGAGTGCCCCGGTAATCATACTGCCGCACCTGCCGGGTGCTGACCACGTTCAGCTTGCCCCCGGCGTAGATAACGGCGTACACCAGGTTTTCCCCCAGGGAGACGCCGCCGGAGCTGGTCACGTTCACATGATAGGTATTCAGCGTGGTGTCCGGCACGGAGCCGTACACGTCCATGGCGGTGGTCCACAGGTATTCGCCGTCGCTGAAAAAGCCCATGTCCAGCACGATCATGTCCTGATAGGCGGGGGTTTCGTGGTCTGCCGTCACGCCCTGCATATCCTTGACCATCACGGTGGGGCTGATATCGCTGCCCAGCACCACGGCCACGTATTTGCTGCCCACCCGGGCGAACTGGATGGCGGTGGACAGGCTTTCGTTGTAGGTGGCTTTGCCGTCCTTATTGATGATGTGCAGCTGGGTGCCCGTCCAGGCGGCTACCACCGTGTCGCTGCAGGTAAAGGAAGCGTTTTCGCCCAGGGGATAGCTCCATTTTTCATAGCCGTTGGCCCGCAGGCAATACAGGGTGATGCCGTCGTAATACAGGATATCGCTGCCAAAAGGCGTCACATCCTGAGTGGCGACGCACCTTAAGCGCACGGCGGTAACGCCCTTGCGGCTGCCGCCCAGCGCGCCCCGCAGCGCCAGGATCACCAGCAGCGCCAGCACCGCCAGCGCGCCGAAGATCAACCACCGCCGTTTGCTGTCATTGGATTGGGAAAACTGCATGTATTTCTATGGCCTCCATGGGGGTACGTAAGTGGGGGAGCGGCCGGGTTGTGGGAAACGAAGCCGCGTGAAAATGCCGTTTCATCCCTGCTATTATACAATCATTTCCCGTTCCCGTCAAATAGGGAAAGAATGTCCTTCTCGGTGAGCCGGGTGGGCATTTCCTCTCCGGGGGTAATGAGCTTGTCAAACAGGCTGCGCTTGCGGTCGCTCATTTTCAGCACCTGCTCCTCGATAGAGTGGTGCACCACCAGCCGGAGCACCTCCACCTTCTTGGTTTGCCCGATGCGGTGGGCCCGGCCCGTGGCCTGCTCCTCGGCGGTGGGGTTCCACCAGGGATCGTAATGGATCACCAGGTCGGCCCCGGTCAGGTTCAGGCCCGTGCCGCCCGCCTTGAGGGAAATAAGGAACACGTCGGTGTCGCCGTTATTGAACCGCTCGGTCAATTCCAGGCGCTTGGCGGGCGGGGTGTCCCCGTCCAGGTACAGGTAAGGGATGCCCTCCTGGGTCAGGCGCTTTTCAATGAGATGCAGCATGGAGGTGAACTGGGAGAAGATCAGCGCCCGCCGTCCTGCCGCCAGGTTGCCGGGCAGGATATCCATGAGCAATTCCAGCTTGCCGCTGACGCCGTCGTAATCGGGCAGGCACAAAGCGGGATGGCAGCAGATTTGCCTGAGCTCCGTAATGGCGGACAGCACCTCCGCCCGGCCCCGGCCCATGCCCCGGTCCCGCAGGATCTGGTCCACCCGCTCCCGCTTTTGCAGCAGGGCGGCGTCGTAGACCCGGCGCTGCTCCGGGGGCAATTCCGCCATGAGCACGGTTTCCATTTTTTCCGGCAGTTCGCCCAGCACATCGCCCTTGACCCTTCGCATCAGGAAGGGCCGGATGCGGCGGCGAAGGTCATCCGCGTTCTGGCCCTCGCCCCAGCGGCGCAGGAATTCCGTGTACCGGGGCAGATATCCCGGCAGCACGAAATCGAACAGGCTCCACAATTCCCCGGCGTGGTTTTCCATGGGGGTGCCGGTGAGGGCGATGCGGGTCTCGGCGGTCAATTGCT
>CAMOUF010000153.1 GCA_946626395.1 uncultured Clostridia bacterium | reverse complement strand
TATATCGGTCCTTTTGCCTTCGCGGCGGAAAACCTGATTTTCCCGGTTCTTGTGGTGGTGGCCGGCATCGGCATGATGTTTGGCAGCGGCGCGGCGGCGCTGATTTCCCACTCCCTGGGAGAAGGGGACGATGAAAAAGCCAACCGGCAGCTGACGTTGACGGTGGTGATGCTGTCTGCGCTGGGCATTCTGGTATCGGTGCTGCTGTTTATCCTGATGCCCTGGATCGCCGGAATCATCAGCGCGTCAGAAAATCTGGCGGAGCCGGAGAAAGTCGTGCGCTATTGCGTGGAATACGGGCGCATCCTGGCGGTCTGTATGCCATTCCAGATGCTCAGCAGCGCTTTTCACCCGCTTTTGATTGCGGCAAACCGACCGGGGCTTGGGCTGATTGCCACCGTTCTGAACGCCGCGGTGAACATTTTGCTGGACTATGTAGCCGTTGCGCATCTTGGCTGGGGACTTGAGGGCGTGGCCATTGCCACGGGCCTGGCCTGGATCGTAAGCGCCCTGGTGCCCCTCATTTGGTTCATGAACAAGAAGCGCCCTGTGCATTTTGGCCCTTTCCGCTGGATGGGACGGGATCTTGGAAAGACCTGCTACAACGGCGCGTCCGAAATGGCGGACACTGCTTCCTACGCAGTCATCGCTATGCTGTTTAATACCCAATTGCTCAGATACGTGGGCGAATTCGGGGTGGACGCCTATGCCGTCAGCGAATATGTCAGCGGCGTTTTTCTGGCGATATTGATCGGTATTTCCATGAGCGTCACCTCCGTGGTGGGCTATCACCTGGGCCAGGGGAACAAAGCGGAACTGAATCATGTGCGTAAAGTCGGCCTCCAGCTGATGGCGGCGCTGGGGCTGATGATGGCTGCGGTCAGCTATACGCTGGCCTCCCCCATCGCCAGCATCTTCGTGGGCTATGACCGGGCGCTCATGACCCTGGCCGTGGAAGCGCTGAGGATCATCGCCTTCTCTTACCTGCTGGGCGGCGTGACCACCTTCTCCTCCGCCTTCTTCACTGGCATGGGTGATGGCACCGGTTCGCTTTTCGTCTCTGTGCTCAAGAGTTTTGCGGTGCCGCTCATCGGGCTGCTGCTGCTGCCTAAGTGGCTGGGCGCGAGAGGCATCTGGATCGTAACGCCGCTGGCGGAAGCTGTCGGCATCCTTGCTGTGACTGCTATTTTTCTCCGTTACCGCAAAAAGGGAATGCTATGATCCCCAGTCCGAAAAAAGGAGATACGCTGATGAATACGTTTGTAAACGCCTTTCTTTCCCAGGCCCGGAGCCATGGAGCAGATCCCGCCGTGATGGACGTTCGCGGCGCGGAACCCTATGCTGCGCTGAACCGCCGTTCCGCCCTTTTGGCGCGGAAGCTTTTGGATGAATGCAGGAAACTGGGGACGGACGTGGAAGCCTTGCGGAAAGCGGGCCGGAATGGCGCGCGTGTCGCCGTGCTGCTGCCCCGCACCCGGGAATATATGACCGCCGTGCTGGCGGTGCTCCGGGCGGGCTGCGCCCTGGTGCCGCTGGACGCGGAATATCCGAAGGAAAGGATCCAGACCATCCGGGAGGATGCGGAGTTTTTGCTATTTATCACCACCCGGGCGCTTGTGGAGAAAACGGGCAACGCTCCAAGCCTTCTGATCGAAGAAGCGCTGCATGATCCGAATGAGCAGGCGGACGAAACGCTGAACCTGTCGGACCCCGAAATCGAAGGGCTGCTGGTGTACACCTCCGGTTCCACCGGAAAACCCAAGGGCGTGGTGCACCGCCAGTCGGTGTATTCCCATTATTATATGCTCAACAGGATCGCGGGCCGCCCCCTGCCCCGGGAATCCGTCCACCTGTGCATGGCCGGCTTTCCTTTTATCGCCGCGCTGTTTGACCTGACCATCCCCCTCATGACCGGAGCCCGGGTGTATATCGCGGATGAAACGGAACGTCAGGACGCGGAAAAGCTGCACGCCATTATCCTGAAGCGGCATGTGACCAGCATGTTCCTGCCGCCTAAAATGTTCATGGTGATGCGGGAGCTGTACGGGCGGCTGCCCCTTCGGAACATCGAAATGGGCGGCGAAAAGGCCAACCCCAAATACGCCGACGACGGCAACCTGTTTGAGGCCTACGCCTCCAGCGAAACCTTCTGCATGCTGTTTCAGCAATTGAACAATGAGGACGAACGGCGGCTGGGCAAACCGGCGGCGGGATCGCATATCTATTTGGTGGATGACGACGGCAGCCTGATTCAGGAACCGGGCAGGATGGGCGAATTATGCGTAGTCAGCCCCTGGGTGGCGATGGGCTACAATAAGCTGCCGGAGGAAACCGCCTTAAAATTTGTGGACTGCCCCTTTGAAATAGGCCAGCGCATGTACCGCACCGGCGATTATCTGTCCTTTGACGGGCAGGGAAATTATCTGTTCCATGGCCGCAAGGACCGAATGGTGAAGCTGCGGGGCTACCGGGTGGAGCTGGGCGAAGTGGAAAGCGCCGTGCGAAAAGCGCCGGGGATAGAGGAAGCGGCCTGCGTGGCGGTAAAGGTCAACGGCGGCGACAAGCTGTGCTGCTATTATACCGGGGAAAAGACCGAAACAGAAATCCTGAAGGCCCACGCCGCCTCCCTGCTGCCGGGCTATATGGTGCCGGATTATCTGGTGCATCTTTCCGCCCTGCCCCGGAACGAGCGGAACAAGGTGAATTATCTGGCGCTGAAAGCCATGGAGCCCCCGACAGAGGAAGAAGCGTATATCGCCCCTGAAACGGAAACGGAGCGGACTGTTTGCGCCGCGTTCGCTTCCGCCCTGGGCCTTGACCGGGTCAGCGCTTTGGCCAGCTTCTTTGACCTGGGCGGCACCTCCCTGACTGTGGCGGTGCTGATCGCGGCGCTGTCCGACACCTGCGGCAGCCTGTCCTTCCAGGACGTGGTGCAGCACCCCACGCCCCGGGCTCTGGCGGCGTATCTGGAAAAAGGCGAAAAGGAGCAAGCGGGCGCGCCGCAAATGAACCGGGACTTTTATCCCCTGACCAAGACCCAGATGGGCATTTATCTGGAAGGCCTGACCGGCGGCAACAACGCCACCTATACCGTGCCCTTCCTGGTGAAAACGGACGCTTCCGTGACCGCGGAAGCGCTGATTGCCGCGGTGAAAAAGCTGCTTTTCGCCCATCCCTCCATGAAATATGTGATTCGCGGCGGGGCGGACGGCATCCCCCATATGTTCATGGCGCCGGAAGAAAAGGTGGAGATCCCGGTGGTGGACGGCACGGAGGAAGGCCGGCTGGACTTCATGCGGGCGTTTTACCCCGTGGTGCCCATGATGGAGGAATTGCTCTTCCATTTTGCCGTGTACCGCACGAAGGAGCGCTGCTATCTGGCGGCCAAGACCCATCTGATTTTTCTGGACGGCACTTCTGTGAATCTGCTGATCGAGGACTTGAACAAAGCGCTGCAGGGCCAGGCGCTGGAGCCGGAGGAATTCACCGTGCAGCAGGCCGCCATGCGCGAGGAGCAAATGATGCGGGACGGTGCCCATGAAGCGGCGAAGCAGTACCACGCCGACCTCTTCAAGGCCATGGAGGATATTCCCTCCCTCAGCGGCGACCGGGCAGGCCAGCTGACCCCCGGCGTCAGCGAAAACCTGCGCTTTGAGCCCGGCACCCTGACAGCGGAACGGGTGAAGGCATTCTGTGAAAAGAACCAGATCACCGAAAGCAGCTTCTTTATGGGGGCCATGGCCCTGCTGCTGGGCAAGTATCTGAACAGCAGGCATGTTTCCTTCTCCACGGTCTACAACGGCCGCGCCCAGGCCGGGATGGACCGCACCGTGGGCACGCTGATCAAGCGCATTCCCGTTTATGGCGACCTCTCCAAGGACCAGAGCGTGGGCGACTATCTGCGTTCCCTCAGCCGCCAGATCTTCACCAGCATGAGCCATGATATTTATTCCTTTGACGAGGTGCTCAAGGAATGCCCGGTCAACGAGGACGTGGAGTTTATTTATCAGGGCAGCCAGTTCACCGATCATCCGTCCAAAGAAAAGACCCTGGCGGAGGGAGACAAGTGGTTCATCGAGCATTACCACACCGGCATGGTGACAGGCTGCTTTTCCATCCAGCTTTTCGCCACTCAGGGGCTCTACAATATGACCATCGAATACCGCAGCGAGCGCTTCACCCCGGCCTATGTGCAGCGCTTTGCGGAAAACCTGTTCACAATCGCGGAAGGACTTTTGACCAAAGAAAATATCGGCAGCATAGAAATGCTGACGGATGCCGACAGGAAAGCCCTGGCCCGCTTCAACGATACCGCCGTGCCCATGGACTTTGTGCCCGTGCAGGAGCAGATCCACCGTCATGCCCTGCAAACCCCGGAAAAAATCGCTGTCACCGCCGGGGGCAAAACGCTCACCTTCCGGGAATTGGATCTGCTTTCCAATCGGCTGGCCGCATCTCTTCGGGAAAAGGGCGTGAGCCGGGAAACCCTGGTGGCCGTGATGCTGGACCGGGAGGTATGGGCCTATGTGGCGGAGATCGGCATTTTGAAAGCGGGCGGCGCGTTCGTGCCCTTCCTGCCGGATTATCCGGATGAACGCATTGATTTTTGCATGCAGGACGGGCAGATTCCCCTGCTGCTGACCAGTGAGCGCCTGCGGGCAGAGCGGACGGGCTTAAACGGAAACGCCTATCAGCTGATCACGGTGGAAGAGCTGTTCGGTGTACAACAGAAGGAAGACATCCTGCCCGACCCCGCCTATGCGGAAATGCCCGCCGTATCCGTCCGGCCAAGCGATCTGGCCTACTGCATCTACACCTCCGGCACCACGGGCCGGCCCAAGGGCGTCATGATTGAGCACCACAACATCGCCAACTATGTGCACCGCAATGAAAAATCCTTAGAGATCATGCACTACGCCGCGCCAAACCGGGTGTGCCTGGCCCTGGCTTCCTTCTCCTTCGATGTTTCGGTGGTGGAGGAATTCGTGCCCCTGTGCAACGGCAATTCCGTGGTGATTGCCACAGAAGAAGAAATCCACACCCCCGAGCTGCTGGCCCGGCTGATCCGGGAAAACGGCGTTACCGGCATCACCTGCACCCCTACCTATCTATTGAGCCTATTGGATATTTCCGAAACCCGGGACGCTGTCGGGCAGCTCACCTTCTTTGATATCGGCGCGGAAGCCTTCCCGGCCCGGCTCTATGACCGGCTTCGGGAGCTGCGTCAGGACAGCGTGATCCTGAATGTATACGGCCCCACGGAAGCCACCATGGGCTGCGCCGCCGAGGAAATGACCGGCGGTCACCTGGTCACCGTGGGCCCGCCTATCGCCAACACGGTGTTTGCCGTAGTGGACCCCTTCGGCAACGATTTGCCCGTGGGCGTCAGGGGCGAGCTGATCATTTCCGGCGCGCAGGTAGGCCGGGGCTATATCGGCCTGCCGGACAAAACCGCCGCCGCCTTCTTTACCCGCCGCGGCCTGCGCTCCTATCGCAGCGGCGATCTGGCCGCCTGGACGGAGGACGGCAAGATCCGCATTTTCGGCCGCACGGATAACCAGATCAAGCTGCGGGGCTTCCGGATCGAGCTGGACGAAATAGAAAAGGGGATGACGGAATTCCCCGGCGTGAAGACCGGCGCGGCCACCGTGCGCAAGCATGGCGGCACGGAATACCTGGTGGGTTACTATACCGCCCAAAGGGAGCTTTCCGTGGATCAGCTCAAACGGCACATGCAGGAAAAGCTGCCCGAATACATGGTGCCCCAGGCGCTGATGCGGCTGGACGCCATGCCCATGACCGTCAGCGGCAAGGTGGATAAAAGGGCCCTGCCCATGCCGGACTTTTCCGCCTTCAAGGCGGAATACGCCGCCCCCGGCACCGAAACGGAAAAGGCGGTCTGCCGCGCTTTCGCCCTGGCGCTGAATCTGAAGGAAGCTCAGGTCGGCGTGCTGGACGATTTCTTCCAGCTGGGCGGCGATTCCCTGAAGGCCATGCGGGTGCTGGCAGAAGCGAATCTGGAAGGCTTGAACGCCGCCGACGTATTCCAGAAGCGTACCCCCCAGGCCATTGCCGCGGCGGTGCAGGAGCGCGTAGGCATGGGCAGCCTGGACGAGCGGGAGGAAGAAGCCAGGAAAAAGCCCCATGCCCTTTCCCAGCAGCAGCTTCAAATTCTGGATAATCAGCTGTTCCGTCCCGGCTCCACCATGTGGAGCAACACCCATTTCCTGGTGCGGTTCGATCCGGAAGAAGTGGACGCGGATCGCTTATGCGCCGCGGTCAACGCAGCGCTGCAAAATCATCCCGGCTTATCCGTCGCCTTCCGGTTCGATGACAACAATGAGCTGTGTCAGCAGTATATTCCCGGACTGCTTCCTGAAGTCAAGGTGCATGAAATCCGGCAGGAAACCGCCGATAGCCTTCCCGACGTCCTGGTGATGCCCTTTGACCGCCTCATCAATTCCTGCCTGTGCCGGGTGGGCGTGTTCCGTTCTCCGGATGCCGTCTATCTGTTCATGGACACCCACCACCTGCTGCTGGACGGCGGGTCGCTGGGCGTGGTGCTGGGCGATATCGCAAACGCGTACTTCGGCAGAAAGCTGAAAAAAGACTACTACTTTGCGCTTCTGGCCGAGGAAGAAAAGCGCGTCGCCATGGGCAGCAGGAAAAAGGACAAAGCCTGGTTCCATGAACGCTACGGCGACGAGCTGTGGTGCAGCAATATCCCCGTAAAACAGAAGGGAAGCAGGGTCGGCCCAGGCAGCCGGGAGGTGCGATTGTCCTTTGACGCCGGGCAAGTGAAAACCGCGGAAGGCTACTGGGGCGTTTCTCATTCCGTGATGGCCATCGCGGCGGCGCTGCTGACGCTCTCGCAAATCACAGGCAGGCAGCATGTGATGGTGAGCTGGATTTTCAACAACCGCCTGGCCCCGGAAGCGGAGAATGCCGTGGGCATGCTGATCAAGGGCCTGCCTGCCGCCGCCCGGATGGAGGAGTATACTTCCCTGAGAGACCTGCTGCTTTCCGTAAAGGAGCAGGTGGCGGAGGGCATTGCCCACAGCACCTATGACGCCACCTCGGAGTATTTTCAATCGTTCCTGGCCGAATGCATCGAAGTCAATCTCCAATTGGGCATCAACGGCGATGAGCTGGACGCGCTGCATCCAACGCTGATTCCTTTGAAGGATGAATTCTCCGCGCCCGGCGGGCTGATCGCGCTGGATTTGCTGGAAAACGAATACGGAGACGGCGGCTTTGATTCGGAAATGGAATACGCCGAAGGAATGTTCGAGCAGGAGCAGGTGAAGGTCTTCCACGATCACTATATCCAAACCCTTGAATCGCTGGTGAACTGTACCGCCGCGCTGTAATCCCGCAAGCGCCCCATTGCGCTGAATATAATCCGCTTTGTACTTGAAGCTTACAGCTTAGCGCCCGGATTCGATCCAAGCCGAAAAGAGACTGCCGAGGATCAGATCCCATGGAAGCGGTGCAATTGGGTTGTATTTGTTTTGTTTTCCCTCTTTACTTTTGTGCTTTAACGGGTTAAAATATGCGGTATTCCTATACGGGATACCGCATATTCCGTACAGACTAAAAGAAAGGACGTTTCTTGTATGAAAAAACTGGTTTGTGTGGTTTTAGCGCTTGTGACGCTCGCGTCGTGCGCCATCCCGGCCCTGGCGGAAGACAGGTATCTGGGCGTCATGCTGAGCACCAACGTGATGAGCCTGGACACCAATCTGGCCACCGACGGCGAATCCTTTGAAGTGATTGCCGACTGCATCGACGGCCTGATGCAGATGGACGCGGACGGCGCGGCCATTCCCGCCATTGCGGAAAGCTACGACCTGTCCGATGACGGCACCGTGTATACCTTCCACCTGCGGGACGCCAAGTGGTCCAACGGCGCTGCCGTGACCGCCAAGGACTTTGAGTTTGCCTGGAAGCGCATCGCCAAGGAAGCCGGCGAATACGCCTATCTGCTGGATACCAGCGTGGGCTGCATCAAGAACGCCGACGCCATCATCTATGAAGGCGCCGACCCCGACACCCTGGGCGTGGAAGCCGTGGACGACAAAACCTTCGTGGTCACCCTGGAAGTGCCCGTGTCCTTCTTCCCCAGCCTGATGTATTTCCCCACCTTCTATCCCATCAATGAAGAATTCTATAACAGCCTGGAGGAAGGCACCTACGGCACCAGCGCTGAAACCTTCCTGAGCAACGGCGCTTTCGTGCTGGAAGACTACACCCCCGGCACCGCCACCCTGTCCGTGAAGAAGAACGCCGATTACTGGGACGCTGACCGGGTGAAGCTGGCGGGCATCAAGTACCAAGTGGTTGGCTCCTCTGACAACGCCCTGACCGCTTACCGCACCGGCGCGCTGGATCTGGTCACCATCTCCGGCAACCAGGTGGCCGCCGCCCAGAAGGACGCTTCCCTGAGCCAGAATCTGAAGGTCACCGGCGCTGGCTATCTGTGGTATCTCTCCTTCAGCCAGACTGAAAAGAACGCCCAGAACGGCAAGCTGGCCAACGTGAACCTGCGCCTGGCCATCACCAATGCCATCGACCGGGACAACCTGGTGGACAACTATGTAATGGACGGCTCTCTGGCCACCTACACCGCCGTGCCCCCGCAGTTCGCAGCCAGCAGCACCACGGGCGAGGATTTCTCCGCCGATCAGGACGCGTTCCTGGATTACGTGGGCTACGATCCCGACAAGGCCCTGGAATACTATGAAGCCGCCAAGGCTGAACTGGG
>CAMOUF010000152.1 GCA_946626395.1 uncultured Clostridia bacterium | reverse complement strand
CGGTGATCACCTTTATTTTCCTGACCCCCTCCACCGCGACGGTATATAACGGTCTTTCACGCCTGTTCGGCATGGCGTTCAATATCCCTTACGAGTGGTGCGTGGCGGGCATGGCCGTGCTTACCGCCGTTTACGTGATCGCGGGCGGCTATATGGCCACCGCCATCAACGATTTTATTCAGGGCATCATTATGGTGTTCGGCATCGTGGCAGTCATTGCCGCGGTGCTGGGCAGCAAAGGCGGCTTCCTGGCCGCGCTGGACGGGCTGGCCCAGGTAAAGGACGAAACTGTGTCCGCCTCCCCCGGCGTGTTCAATTCCTTCTTTGGCCCCGATCCCCTGAACCTGCTGGGTGTGGTGATCCTGACCTCCCTGGGCACCTGGGGCCTGCCCCAGATGGTGCAAAAATTCTACGCCATCAAGAGTGAAGGCGCCATCAATAAGGGCATGATCATTTCCACCGCTTTTGCTTTCATCGTGGCGGGCGGCTGCTACTTCCTGGGCGGGTTTGGACGGCTGTTTTCCGATGTGATCGGTGTAACGGAAGCAGGAACGCCGGTGGGCGGCTTTGACGCGGTGGTGCCCGGCATGCTTTCCGGGCTGCCGGATCTTTTGATCGCTGTGGTGGTGATCCTGGTGCTGTCCGCCTCCATGAGCACCCTGTCCTCTCTGGTACTGGCCTCCTCCTCCACACTGACGCTGGATTTCCTCAAGGACAACATCATCAAGGACATGGATGAAAAGAAGCAGGTCAAGTGGATGCGCGGCCTGATCGTGGGCTTCATCGCCATTTCCGTGGTGCTGGCCATTATCCAGTACCGCTCCAACGTGACCTTCATCGCCCAGCTCATGGGCGTCAGCTGGGGCGCGCTGGCGGGCGCTTTCCTGGCTCCCTTCCTCTATGGCCTGTATTGGAAGCGCACCACCAAGGCTGCCTGCTGGGTGAGCTTTGTGTTCTCCACCGTGGTGATGCTGGCCAATATCTTCGTTCGCTCCAGCTTCCCGCCCAGCCTTCAGTCCCCCATCAACGCGGGCGCGTTCTGCATGATCGCCGGGCTGATCCTGGTGCCGCTGGTCAGCTTCATCACCCCCAAGCCCGATCGGGCCCTGGTAGAGGACGCCTTCTCCTGCTATAACGTAAAGGTCACCGTGCGCCAGACGGAAGCCCTGGGGGATGACCAATAAGAAAGAAAAAAGCAAAAAGGAAACCATTCGTACTAGCGGACGGATGGTTTCCTTTTCATCATGAAAGAAATCTATGAAGCGGTATACAGCCGCGCGGCATCCCGATAGAGACGGGTGATGGCCTGAAGGATTTCCGGGTGGGGAAAGTCCTTATGATAGAGGATATTGATCTGCCGCACCATGCTCAGGTTTTCAATAGGCAAAGCCGTTAGCTTTCCTTTGCGCAGCTCGTCCAGGCAGGCGCTATGGGCCAGAATGGAAATGCCCATGTTCTTGCGAATCAAATCCTTGATGGTGGCGATGTTGTCCACCTCCAGCACCACGTCGAATTCGTTGATGGACATGCCAATGCTTTCCAGGTGAGAAACAAACAGGTTTTGCGTGCCGGAGCCCGGCAGCCGCAGGATCATCTTCTCTTTGCGGATATCCGTCAGCGTCACCATGCTCTTTTTCGCCAGCGGGCTCTCATTGCACACCACGCACACCAGATAATCCGTATCCAGTAGCAGGCCGTTCATGTCCCCTTCCGGGGGCTTTCCCTCCACGATGGCCAAATCCAGTTCGTACTGATCCAATTGTTCATAAAGATTTTTTATGGTATCTGTGATGATCGTTAATCTTATGCCGGTGTTGGAGGTGCTGTATTTGGCCAGAACTTCCGCGATTAGGCTGCTTTCCGCCGTGTGGGTAATGCCTACCCGGAGGGACGTCATCTGCCGCTGGGCGTCGGCCAGGGCGCGGTTCAGCTTTTCATACATGCCCTTGATCCTGCGGGCATACCGCTCCACGATTTCCCCTTCCGCCGTCAGCTTCAATTCGCTCCGGCTGCGGTAAAACAACCGGACGCCCATCTCCGTTTCCAGGCCCCGGATATGATGGCTGATGGCGGGCTGGGTCAATGAAAGGGCTTCGGCGGCCTTGGTAAAGCTGTTCTTGTCACAGATCATCAGCAGGCTTTCCATACGGGGGTCCAGCATTTTCGTCACATCCATTATAATTTATTATGAGGATCAATTGAATTATCATTTTACTTTATGTCAAAATAAGTATAACATACAATATGTTAGAATATCAAGGATTTATTTACAGAATTTTCTTTGAAAGCCCGACCGACAATCAATTCTCTAAAAAGGGGGGACGTTCTCATGCACCAGTGGATGGACGGAATCAGCAATGAGGCTTCCGTGCTGATTTCCCTGGGATTGATTCTGCTACTGGGCTTTGCCTGCACGCGGATCACCAAAAAGCTGGGCTTGCCCAATGTAAGCGCCTATATCGTATGCGGTATTCTGATCGGTCCCCACTTGATCGGCATCGTCCCCCAGCGGATCGTGGATGGCATGGGCTTTGTCAGCGATATTGCGCTGGCGTTCATCGCCTTTGGCGTGGGCCGTTTTTTCAAGAAAGAAACCATTCAGGCGACCGGCATGGCGGTGCTGATCATCACGGTGCTGGAAGCGTTATTGGCGGGGGTGCTGGTCACATTCTCCATGGTATTCATTTTTCATTTGGACTGGAACCTGTCCTTGCTCCTTGGGGCAATCGCCACCGCCACCGCCCCGGCCAGCACCGTCATGACCATCAATCAATACCACGCCCGAGGAGATTTCGTGGATTTGCTTTTGCAGGTGGTGGCGCTGGACGACGTGGTGTGCCTGCTGGTATTCAGCCTCATTTCCGCCATCGTGGTCGCCAATGACGGAACCGGGGTCACCTTTTCCGATGTGGCACTCCCCCTTGTGTGGAACATTGCGGCCATTGCTCTGGGCATTGTGTTCGCCCTGACGCTGGCAAAGCTGCTTCCTCCCAGCCGCACCAAGGACAACCGCCTGATTCTGGCGCTGGCCATGCTGCTGTGCTTAAGCGGTATCTGCGCTGCCTTTGACGTGTCTCCCCTGCTGTCCTGCATGGTATTCGGCGCGGTATTTATCAACCGCACGCGGGATAAGAAGCTGTTCAAGCAAATCAATAAATTCACGCCGCCGGTGATGATGCTGTTTTTCGTCGTATCCGGCATGAAGCTGAACCTGAGCGTGCTGGGCGCTTTCGGACTGGTGGGCGTCGGCTATTTCCTGATCCGCATCACCGGCAAATACGCGGGCGCCTGGCTGGGCTGCCTGATCACCCATCGGGATAAGCGGATCCGGCGATACCTGGGCGCTGCTTTGGTGCCCCAGGCGGGCGTGGCAATCGGCCTGGCTTATCTGTCGGAACGCATCCTGCCGCCCGCTATCGGCTCCTTGCTGGTAACGATCATTCTGGCTTCCTCCGCCATGTATGAATTGATCGGCCCGGCCAGCGCCAAAATCGCTCTGTTCCGTTCCGGCGCCATCAAGCTGGATGAAGAGCCTGTTTCTCTGCCGGATGCCCCGGACGCGGATGAACATGCGAACACGGAAGCGGACGCCTCTCCGCTGGAAGAAGCCAAGGAAAACCTATAAAAAACGGTGGACAAAAAACGCTGACCCCTCCGAATGGAAAGGCCAGCGTTTTTTCATTTCAGCTTTTCCTGCTTTTCAGTATCAGCCGAAGCAGCACGCGCAGCCCCCTGGGCGCACGAACGCAGATCACCCGCATGGACATATCCTTCCTCCTATTTTCTCACCAGCAGCAGTCCCGCCAGGATCAGGGCAGCGCCGAGCAGCGCTGCCCAGGCCCAACCGGGAACGCACAGAATAATCAATACCGCTCCGATCCCGATCAGCGCAAAGCCCGCCGCCCGGAGGAGCAGGCTCCGCCCGCCGGGATAGCATTGCACACGTACTTGGTCCTCCCCCCGCCACGGCAATGAAAATCACCTCCCGGCAACAGTCTATGCCAGGAAAAACCAGGGCATGACAAAAAAGAACTCGTCACTATAAACACAGTGACGGGTATCCGGGCGTTATTTCTGCGCCCGCATCCAGTCCAGCAGAGCGGAAACGCTTTTTTCCGGCAGGCGCAGGGAAAACTCCGGCTCCTGAATATCGCCCAGGTAATGGGCGTCGGAGGAATGGAGGACGTGCCTGTTTTCCAAAGGCTCCAGGGGGCAGGGCAAATGCCGCCACACCTCCACCGTGGTAAACGTCGGCTGATCCGGCATCATCCCCAGGTTCACCAGCAGCCCATTACTGCCCCGGTTGATGTGGGCAGGCACCGGCACGCCGCCAAAGGAGCGCACCTTTTCCGCGCACTCCTCCAGACACATATCTGTAGCCCCGATCAAAAGAGCGTCCTCCGTGTCAATGACCTGGTCATCCTCGTTCATTACCAGTTGTTCCCCAAAGAAAGCGGGCTTGTTTTTTTTCGGGGGCAAATGCTCCTTTACCAGCTTGCCAAACTCCACCGCCGTGGGCACGTCTGGAAAATACCCCAGCATATGCACTTCTTCGCTGGTGGTGATTTCCATGGCGGGCACCAGCAGCAGCCCGTAGGCATCGGCAATCTTCTGGGCGGCGGGCAGGTTCCGGGCAGCGTTGTGATCGGAAATCGCCACGATCTCCAGCCCCTTCACCACCGCCATCCCCAGGATATTCCCGGGGGTCATTTCATTGTCCCCGCAGGGAGACAGGCAGGAATGAATATGCAGATCGGCAAAGAAATTCATCTTATTCCGCCTTTTCCGGCACGCCCTTTTCCATCATCCGGCCACAGATGGCATAAGCGGACAGGGGGCTTTTGAGCACGGCCAGCCCTTCTTCAGTGGCCTTTTCCAGAATATTTTCCGGCATATCAATGCTTTCGGGCAGGATCACGCAGGCCATTTCCGCCAGGGCGGCCACGGCCACCACGTTCATATGGGTCTGTACGGTGACCCAGGCCATGCCCTCGCAGCCGTGGGCCATGACCCAGGAAAGCAAATCGCAGGTATAGCCGCAGGAAACCTCCCGGTCCTCCTCCACCTGCGGGGTCATGTTCTGGGCGTCCAGCAGGACGGCAAGCTCTGAAACCTTCATGGTTTGTTCCTCCTTGGCAGCTTTTTTACCAGTATACCACAATCCAGCAGCCTGAGCAAATATTTTTCTGGGCATAAAAAGGCTCAATGCAAAAGTTTGTGGGGGAAAGAGAAAAGGATTGATTGCTATTCCCACAAAATTTTGTATTGAACCATAAAAAAAGGAAAGAAATAGATGAATTTCCAAAAATAATTTTTCAAAACCGCTATACAACTGTCAAAACCTGTGATATAATAACCCCTGAAGACCAAGCCAATCGATCTCGCAGGTATTCCTCCCGGTTTCATTCATCGTCAGCAGACGGATGCGCAGAGCCCAGGAAATTTACCGGAACGTATCACGCGGTTTGGCGATAAAAAATCAGGAGGTTTCGTACCATGTATCAGGACAAGACCCTTACCTGCCGTGAGTGCGGCAACGAATTCGTGTTCTCCGCTTCCGAGCAGGCTTTCTACGCTGAGAAGGGCTTCCAGAATGAGCCCAGCCGCTGCCCCGCCTGCCGCGCTGCCCGTCGTCAGAACGGCGGCAACCGGAGCGAACGCCAGATGTACGAAGTGATCTGCGATGGTTGCGGCGCCACCACCCAGGTGCCCTTCCAGCCCCGCGGAGACCGGCCCGTGTACTGCCGTGAATGCTACGCCAAGAATCGTCCCCAGTATTGATTTTTGACACAAATCGCCCAGGCATTTTGCCTGGGTTTTTTCTTTTGTTTTCAAGAAGGATAAACCGCCATTCCTCCGCAGACAATACAAAAAAGGAGGAATGCGCAATGCAGATCAGAACTGACCTGGCCATGGAAAGCCGGGACATCGCCCGCAGCCCATCCGGGGTGAGCACCCGGGTTTTTCACCGGGGCCCCCTGGAAGAAATCCATGTTCGGATTGAAACGGAAGAAGCAGCCCATGCCCTGGAAAAGGATATGGGATCGTATATTACCCTGTCCCATCCTGCCCTTTCCTGGTGCTCGGCAGAGGAAAGGATGGATATGTCCCGGGCGCTGGCTGACGCGCTGAAATGGCTGCTGCCGCCCTTTGGAGATTTGCTGGTGGTGGGCCTGGGAAACCGGCATATGACGGCGGACGCCCTGGGCACCCAGGTGCTGGACAGCCTGCTGATCACCCGGCATTTGAAGGGGCTGACAGAGGACAGCCTGGATGGACGGCTGCGGGGGGTGTGCGCCATGGCGCCGGGGGTGCTGGGCGTGACGGGCATGGAGACGGCGGAGGGGATTCGGGGCATTGTGGAGCATGTGCATCCTTCCGCCGTGATTGCCATCGACGCCCTGGCTGCCCGGGAAAGCGCCCGGATCTGCACCACCATCCAGATCACGGACACTGGCATCCGGCCCGGCAGCGGGGTGGGCAATCATCGGGAGGGCCTGAACCGGGATACATTGGGGGTGCCCGTCATCGCCATTGGGGTGCCCATGGTGGTGTATGCCGCCGTGATTGCCCGGGACGCCCTGACGCTTCTGATGGAGGACATGGCGGAAAGCCCGGAGGAACACGGGCAGGCCATTGACGCCTTAGTAGATAAAATCACAAAACAGAAAATGGGTGAGCTGGTGGTCACGCCCCGGGAGGTGGATGAAATGGTGGGTAAGGTGGCCCGGATCATCGCCGACGGGCTGAACCTGGCCTTTCAGCCCCGCCTGACGGAAGAAGAAATCACCGCGCTTTCGCATGATCGCATCTGACGCTGCATATGCTATCATGAGGTGATACAGGTGGAACGGGAAAAATGGGCCTTGGTGCTGCTGGCATTCCTGGCAGCGGCCTGGATATTTCTTTGCGCAGGCGGTTTATACTTTCCTTGGGCGCTGAGCTGGGGACAGGCAGCCGTTTCCACGGAAGCGGCCCGAGACGCTTCCGACTTTTCCATGGAGGTCATCAGCGTATCCGTCCCCCGAAAACGTCAGTATCGGGTGTTCATTTATCATACCCATACCTATGAAGCCTATGAACAGGAAAAGGATGATCCTTATACACCCACGGAGACCTGGCGGACAGCGGACAACGAACACAACGTGGTGCGGGTAGGCCAAACGCTGTCCGAGCTGCTGCAAAACGCGGGCATTTATGTGACCCATGATACCACGGCTTACGAGCTGCCTCGCCTCTCCTCCGCCTACGCCCGCTCTCTGGAGGGGCTCAAGGCGGCGGCGGAAACGGGCTATGATCTATACATTGACCTGCACCGGGATTCCTATTCCAGCGGCAACGGCCCCAATACCGTTCAAGCAGACGGTCGAGAAGTGGCTCGATTCCTCTTCCTCATCGGGCAGGGCACCGGCAGCGCTTTGGATGAAAAGCCCGATTGGGAAAGCAATCAGCGCGCCGCCCAGGTGCTGTGCGATGCCCTGAACGACCAGGCGGAAGGCCTATGCCGGGGCGTCAGCTTAAAATCGGGACGGTATAATCAGCAAGCCGCCTCCCCCAGCATGCTCATTGAGGTGGGCAATAACCGAAACACTCTGGCCGAAGCCCTGGCCGCCGCTGAACCCCTGGCCCATGCCATCTGCCGGTATTTCGACAGTCTGGAATGAGATTGCTTCCTCCTGCCAAATGTGGTATACTGGGGCAGGAAAGGAAGTGGAGGGGCATGAAAAGCATATGCGTCCAGGAAATGCGCCGGGAGCACAAGGGCGCATGGGGGCCGCTGCTGTTCGTGGGCGTCGCTTTTTTGATGCTGACTTCCGTTTTCGGGGCCCTGCTCATCGTCCGTGACAAATCAGGCGCAAACAGCCAAGGGGCCCTTCTGTTTATCGGCCTGGGGCTGGCCGCCTTTATTATTTGTCTGGGCCTGTATCTTGTGCAGACGGACACCAAGCGGCTCATTCGCAAAACGCCCTTCGGCCAGGCGCTGTCGCGGCTGGGAAACCCAGAACAGATCCTGGCTGAAATCGATACAAGCGCCTTAACGTACCATGAAACCCTGGGACCCCTGACCTTGCTGGACGGGTGGATGCTTCTGCATTATCCCAACGGAGTTTGGAACGACCCCATGCGCTGGTGCGCCATGCCCATTCGGCGGTCAGACATCGGGCAAATCCAGCTGCTTCCCGATAAAAACCCCGATGATCCGGAAGAAAGGCACTTGATCCTGAAAACCCGGGACGGGGAAATATACGATTTTTACGTTTTCCAGCAAAGCGCATTGACCATCCTGAACGCCTGGCTGGAAGAACAGGAGCAAATAAAACCATGACGGAAAACAAAAGGGAGCTTCATTCCGCCGCGCCCATCGGCATGTTTGACAGCGGCGTGGGCGGCATCAGCGTGCTGAGGGAAGCGGTTCGGCTGCTGCCCAGGGAACGCTTTATTTTTTTCGGCGACACAAAAAACGCGCCCTACGGCACCAAAAGCCGGGAAGAAGTGCTCAGGCTGTCCCGGGCGGCAGTGGAAAAGCTGACAGAGGAATACGGGGCCAAAGCCATCGTGATCGCCTGCAATACCGCCACCAGCGCCGCGGCGGCTACACTGCGCATGGAGATGCCGCAGCTTCCCATCATCGCCATGGAACCGGCCCTCAAGCCCGCTTCTCTTTTGCATCACGACGGCATCGTGCTTTCCCTGGCTACTCCCGGCACCATTGCGGGAGAAAAGTATGCCCAGCTTTACGCCTTGTATGGCAAAGGAGTAAAAAGTATACCCTGCCCCGGCCTGATGGAATTTGTGGAGCGGGGCGAGCTGGATTCCCCCAGCCTGCTCAGTTATCTTGAAGCTACCCTTGCTCCCTACAGCCAGCAGAAAATAGAAGCCATCGTGCTGGGCTGCACCCATTATTCTTTCCTGAAAAAAGCGCTTCATCAGCTTTGCCCCGGCGTGCCCCTGCTGGACGGCAATGAAGGCACCGTGCGCCAGCTTCGCAGGCGGCTGGAGCAGGAAGGGCTGCTGGCCCCGGAAAACGCAGAGGGCGGCGTGGAGCTGCTCTCCTCCGGCGGAGAAAACGCCGTAAAGCAAATGCGGTTCCTGCTGGACGCGGAATAATGGAATCATCTGATTTGAATTTCCTATTCATTCGATTCCCCAGGACTGGAAATATTACCTGAAATATTCCCTGAATATGTTGATTTTTTCTTGAAAACAAGGTAAAATGAAATGGATCATTGCTGTACACAAAGGAGGGGACTGACAGGATGGAACAGAACTATGTTTTCATGACCGACAGCGACAGCGATCTGCTGTACTCCATCGCTGATGAAAAGCATATTCCTGTGGTTCATATGCCCTATACGCTGGACGGGAAAGAGTATCTGGATGATAACGGCCGGGCTGGCGTGGAGGAAAATTTCTTCCGCCGGATGCGCGCCGGCGCTACGCCGAACACTTCCCTGCTTCCCGTGGAAGCTTACCTGGAATACTTTGAGCCCATCCTGAAGGAAAAGGATCTGCTGTTCGTTTCCTTCTCTTCCCAAATGAGCTCCACCATCAACAACGTTTACGAAGCGCGGAAGCAGCTCCTGGAAAAGTATCCGGAGCGGCATTTCACCGTGGTGGACACCCTGAGCATTTCCGGGCCCATGACAGTGCTGCTGCTGAAAGCTCATGAGCTGTATGAGCAGGGCAAATCCATGGACGAGGTGGAAAGATGGCTGCTGGACAACCGGCTTCGTTCTCACGCCTGGCTGACGGTGGGCGATCTCAAATACCTGGCCCGTGGCGGACGCATTTCCTCCACCAGCGCCCTGTTTGGTTCCGTGCTGGATATCAAGCCCATCATCTGCATGGGCAAGGGCGGCAAGCTGGACCCAGTGGAAAAGGTACAGGGCCGGAAAAAGGCGCTGCAAACCATCGTGAAGCACACCGCTGAAAACATCGAGCATCCGGAAGACCAAACCCTGCTGATTCTCCAGGGTGACGTGCCCGAAGAAGCGGAGCTGCTGGCCAATATGCTGCGGCAGCACATTCCCGAAATCCGGGATATCCGCATTCAGATCATTGGCCCTGTGATCGGCGCCCACTGCGGCCCCGGCACCCTGGCCTGCTGCTTCATGGGAAAAGAACGCAAAATCTGAAAATAATCGAGTAGGAGGGGGTGATTAACCCCCGTTCTCTCACCGCACCGTGCGTACCGTTCGGTACACGGCGCGTCCAATACAAGCAGACTATGTGCTCATACGCTTCGGATAAATTATAGTATCCGGCGCGTATGAGCCTTTCATTTGATATGGCTCTTTCCACGGTTGTGGTTCCTGCCATGAACCAGTAGGCTTTCCGACTGTTGGCCGCCATTTGGGCGAAGCAGTCCGGGATGCCCAGCTTTATCAGATTTCGGTATTTGGTTCGTGGCTTCTTCCATTGTTTCGAGATGTACTGACGGAATCTCCTGCGCAGCCATCCATTCCATTCTTCCATTCGGCTTTTCATGGATGTTATCCCATAGTAATTCAGCCATCCGGTCATATACCGCTTGACATTCTTCATTACCTGTCGGACATTCTTTCCCTGGTTCCTGCGCGTCAGCTCCAGAAGCTTGTTCTTGGCTTTCAGCAGTGATTTCTGGTGTACACGGATGGACAGCCTTGCCTACGGCTGTATTCTTCCCACTGCCGGGCGGATTCGGGTCTTTCACCTTTTAGAAACGTGCGCCGCCAGTCGCACCCATAAAAACACCGTCCGGCAAAGCTCCTGCCGGGCGGTATTTGTTTGGCGTATTGTCTTTTATTCCTTCGCTGTTTCCGGCTCCTCAAAATCCGGGTCAGCCGGGGGCATATGCTGGCAGCAATAGAGGAACGCGTCCTCTCCGTTGTCTTCATAATATTTTTTGCGCAGGCCTACATATTCAAAGCCCAGAGATTGGTACAATTTCTTGGCCCGCTCGTTGCTTCTTCTCACTTCCAACGTGGCGTACACCACGCCCAGATTGGCGGCGTACTGCATCAGCGCTTCCGTGAGCTTCCGCCCGATGCCCTGGCCCCGGAATTCCTCCGATACCGCGATATTGGTGATATGGGCTTCGTCCAGCACGATCCAGGCCCCGGCAAAGCCTACGATTTTTTTTTCCAGCTCCGCCACCAGATAGCGGGCGCAGGCGTTCTGTGTCATTTCCTTCACAAAATCCTCCCGCTTCCAGGGTCGGGAAAAGGTGGCGCTTTCAATGGCATGCACCCCATCCACGTCACGCAGGGTCATGCGGCGAATGATACAGTCACTCATGCCGGTTCTCCATCAGATTCATTTTCAGGTTCCGCTGCCGCTCTGCCTGGGGCGGACGGAGATACAGGGGCTTTAGCTCCCGGTAATCCATGGCCTGCTCCCGCCGCTCCCAAGCCAGATAAGCCGCGCTGGCGGGACGCAGGAAAGAAAGGTGCAGCGGGGCAAAACGCGCTTTCTCCCCCAGGATCTCCTGAATCCTGGCCCGGTGCACCGGCATGCCGTCCCCCAGAAAAAGCATTTCTTTTCCAAAGGCGGATACCTTTTCAAGATAATCTTCCAGCTTGATGGGCTCATCCTCCAGCAGCCTTTTGAGGGTTCCGCCTTCAAAAGCCGCGCCGTATACCTGTCCCGCCCGGGCGTCCTGAATGGGGCAAATCACGCTTCTGCTGGGCATCACCCCGGCCGCCATGGCTTCCAGCGCATCCACAGCCACGCAGGGCTTGTTTTCCGCGTGGGCCAGAGCCTTGACGGTGCTGACGCCAATGCGCACGCCGGTAAAGGAACCGGGACCAACCGTAACGGCAAACACATCCGTTTGGCTGATATCCAGCCCAGTCAGGCGGAAGGCATCCTCCGTCATGGGCAGAATGGATTGGGAATGGGTAAAGGCGTTGACGGCCATGGCTTCATAGCGCAATACGCCATCCTGTATAATGGCTGCGCCCGCCACAGGCCCCGATGTATCCAGGCAAAATATAATCATTTGAGCTGATCCTCCCCAAAGGGAAATCCACCATAAGGCGTGAGCGTAATTTCCCGCGTTTCTTCGTCCACCGCCCGGATGCCCACTTTCAGCACCCGTTCCGGCACATAATCTTCCGCCCGCTGGCTCCATTCGATCAAGGCGATGCCGTCACCGTTGAGCATTTCCTCAAAGCCCATTTCCCCGATCTCATCGGGATCATGAACGCGATACCAGTCAAAATGATACAAGGGGCAGCGTCCTTCGTCATAAGCATTCAGGATGGTAAAAGAGGGGCTTGGCACCGGGCCCATGATCCCCAGTCCCCGGGCCACGCCCCGAGCAAACTCGCTTTTCCCAGCCCCCATTTCACCCTGCAAAAGAACGGTATCGCCGGGATTTAGCAATGCTGCCAGCCGGGCGCCCAGGGCCCTTGTTTCCTGCGCCGAATGCGTCGTGAACACCTTCAGACATCCTCCGAAAAAATATCGGAATTGATTATACTCCCCTCTTAAATGGATTGTCAATCAATGATTTTCCAGGACATCAAAACCCAGCTTTTCTATTTTCTGTTCTCTTTTATTGCGCACGCAAAGGAAAGCGAAGGCATAATATAAAAATGTGTGGTTTTATTTGACATTCCCGCTATAAAAGGGTACAATATTGGACGAATCTGATGAGGAGTGACTGAACCATGATCGTAACAAAATTCGGCGGCAGTTCTCTGGCCGACGCGGAACACTTTAAAAAAGTAAAAACCATTCTGGAAATGGACAGCGAACGGAAATTCGTGGTGCCCAGCGCCCCCGGCAAGCGGGGCCCCGGCGACGATAAAATCACCGACCTTTTGTACGCGGCCCATAACGCGGCTAAAGAAGGAAAAGCCTTCAAGCATCTGCTGGAACGCATCCGCGCCCGTTATGAGGAAATCGCCGGAGAACTGGGCATCCAGGCGGACTTTGAAAAAGAATTCAATGAAATCGAGCAGAGGCTCAAAAACGGGGCTTCTCCCGATTACGCGGCCAGCCGGGGCGAATACTTAAACGGCAGGCTTCTTTCCAAATATCTGAATATCCCCTTTGTGGACGCCGCCGAGGTGGTGCGCTTTACGGCGGACGGCAGGCTCATGGAGGAAGAAACCAACGCCATCATGGGCGAAAAGCTCATGAACATGCGCCGGGCCGTGATTCCCGGCTTTTACGGCGCGGATGCCGACGGCAATATCCACACCTTTTCCCGGGGCGGAAGCGACGTATCCGGCGCGCTGGTGGCCCGGGCGGTGAACGCTGATATCTATGAAAACTGGACGGACGTGACGGGCTTCCGGATGGCCGACCCCCGCATCGTGCCGGACGCCCATTATATTTCCACCCTCACCTATCGGGAGCTGCGTGAGCTTTCCTATATGGGCGCGACCGTTCTGCATGAGGACGCCGTGTTCCCCGTGCGCAAGGCCGGCATTCCCACCAATATCCGCAACACCAACGACCCCAAGCATCCCGGCACCATGATCCGGGCCAACGCGGGCCAGAACGATCTTGGTCATGTGATCACCGGCATCGCGGGCCACAAGGGCTTTTGCATCGTGTCCGTGGAAAAAGATATGATGAACGCGGAACTGGGCTTTGGCCGCCGGGTGCTGCAGGCCTTTGAGGAATACGGCGTCAATTTTGAGCATCTGCCCACTGGTATCGACACCATGTGCGTGGTGGTGCATGAAAAAGAGCTGGCTCCCCACAAGGAAGAGGTGCTGGCCCGTATCCGGGAGCTGGTAAACCCCGACAGCCTGACCGTTTCCGAGCATCTGGCCCTGATCGCCACGGTGGGCCGGGGCATGGTGCGCAATTTCGGCACAGCCGCCCGACTGTTCACCGCCATCTCCGCTCAGGGCATTTCCATCCGCACCATCGACCAGGGCTCCAGCGAGCTGAATATTATCGTCGGTGTGGACGAGGATGATTTTGAAACCGCCGTGAAGGCGATTTACGACGCCTTCGTGCGCATGTAATCAGCATATCTCGAGGGGCAGCGGTATTTTGAAGGTTTTTCCTTGCCAGAAAAAGGAGCCTTGACGGAATGCGCCGTTATTTGATATAATACCGTTATATGGTTTATCTGGTCAAAATAAAGTTTTTTTGGAGGGGTACTTATGAATTTCCAAGGGAAGGCAGTGCTTGTTTATTTAGAGGAGGACAATATCGCCCGGGCTTATTTCAGGGTTCAGCCCCTGATGACTCAGGATGGACCGCTGGGCGCGATGGAAAAGGATTATCCGGACGATGGTTTTTTGAGGATCGTACCCGATAAAAACGAACAGCATACCTTCAAAGACAGGATGCGTATGCTGTCCGGCCTTTGCCTGGTGGATTTGCGGTTCTTCCCGCTGGATGCCAACAAGATCCGCACCAATAAGAATTATTCGCCCACCCGTGGAGAAACCAACCAGTTTATCGTCTATTCCGACGCGGTGCGGGAATTGCCGGAGCGCCTGGTGTATCAGGTCGTTTCCGAGGGAGATATCAAGAGCGCTGCCACGCCCTATGTTTACATTCGCAACGGCGCCAATATTCAGGGGCCCTTCCGCCGGGAAGACGGCCAAAGCGCGGGAGACGCTACCCAGCTGCCCCCGGACAGCAGCGAACTGCATGAAGTGACGGTGAATGGCCAGGCTCTGCTGTTCTATTGGCCCAAGGAAGCGGAAAGCGCCCCCCGCGTCCAGCCGGAAAAAGCAGAAGCGCCCGCCCCCGTTCAGGAACCCGTGCCCGCCAAGGAAGAAACGTCCGCGGCAAAGCCCGCGGAAGAAGCCAAGGCAGAAGCGCCTGCTTTCGAACCTGAAAAAAATGCTTACGAACAGATCCAATCCCTGAATGAACAGCTCAGTGAAAGCGCCAACCGCTTAAAGCCCGCTTCCCCGGTAACGCCTTTGGATTTTGCCCCAGAGCAGCCCGCCCGGCCGCTCACCGGCACCAAGCTCTATCAGGCGCCCCAGCGGCAGCAAAGTCCACGCCGGGCGCACAATTCTTTAATGGAAGCGGTGGAAAACCAGCGGTACAATTCCCGCATGGATGTGAGCCGTTACGAAGCGCCTGGCGCGACCATTCCCCAGAATACCGAACTGAAAGAAGTGCATAATCCCGCCGACGTGTTTAAGCGCGCCCTGCAGGGGATGTGCCATTCTCCCGAGGATCAGCGCCAGGCGGCGGATGTGCTCCTGGCTCAGCCCGGCATGCGGCCCATGCTGGCCAAGGCCCTGGGCCGGGAAGCCAACGATCTGGCCGTAACCGCCATGCACAGCCAGCTTCAGGAGCTGGAGGCCGAGCGGCTCATGACCCTGATGCAATTGGACGACGCCAAAAAGAACCTGGCGCAAGCCCATGAACAAGCCCTGGGCAAGCTGAACATGGCGGAACAAAAGAAGCTGGATCAGCTGCATATCGCCCAGCAGACCGCCCAGAACGCCCTGGATAAGCTGAATAAAGTGATCGGTCCTCTGGAAGAAAAGCGCCAGGCGGCCGCGGAACAGCTGCGCCAGATGGAAAACAGCCTGGAGGGGCGCGCTCATTTCGTTTGCCCGCCTGTGGGCGGCACAGCAGCCAAGGAAGAATTGATCGAACGGGTGGAAAAATCCCTGAAAGCCGCGGGTTTCCTTGTGGAAGAAGGCGACGCCCTGTCCCTGCTGACGGCCTTTGCCCTGGCGGATGACAACCACAGCATGGAATTCCGTTCCGTCACCTGCGATGATGCCTGGCTGGGCCTGAACGCATTTGCCGCCGCTTTGGGCACCAAGGTGATTGAATTTGAGCCCGATTGGGAAGCCGTGGTGGTTCCGGGCGGAAACGCGCCGGTGTTCGTCAACTCCGGCCGCACCTATATGCCCCTGATTACCAACACCAGCCTGGACGTGCTGGGCGCGTCGGAAGAAAACGACGGCGGCTGGATCGTGCCCTATCCCCAGATTCCTCTTTATCCCGATCCCAGCGTGATCCCCGAAGCCCTGCCCGACTTTGCGCCCGTCAACAAGGAATGCATCCTCAAGGCCATGCTGACGGAAACGGAATTAAGCACTGAAACCAAAGCCGTGATCCTGAACGTGCGCAAGGCCCTCAGCGATCTGGGCCATCCCATTTCCATGCGGTATCTGCGCATGATCAGCCGCTTTGTGGCCGCTGTACAGAATGAACTCAAGGGCGGCGTAGCCGAGGCCATCGACCGAGCCTTCTGCCTGTATGTGGCGGCCCATATTCTGGACAGCGGTGTGGATGTGGAAGCGATCAAGCCGCATCTGTCCGCCATGCCCCGCACGCTGAAAGCATTAAAAGCATGACAGAAATCATTACCAGCCTGCAAAATCCCCAGGTGAAAACCTGGCGCAGCCTGAACAAAACCCGGTCCGCTCGTCTGGAATCCGGTCTGTTTTTAGCCGAAGGCGAGCATATGGCAGGCGAAGCCTTAAAAGAAAACAAAGCCCGGGCACTGCTGATCAGCGATAGCGCCCGGGAAAAATATCGCGCCCTTGCGGAAAATCCCAAGGGCGCTTCGGTGTATTATTTGGCGGATCATGTGATGGCGGCCCTGTGCGACGCGAAAACGCCCCAGGGGATCATCGCGGTATGCGGTTACCCCCAGGCAGAAGATACGCTGCCTTCGGATGCCGCTTTGCTGGTGGCCCTGGACGGCGTGCAGGACCCCGGCAACGTGGGCACAGTTCTTCGCACCATGGATGCGGCGGGGGTTCACGCCCTGCTGATGGATGAAAAAACCGCCGACCCTTATGGACCGAAAGCTCTCAGGGCGTCCATGGGGGGCGTGTTCAGGATCCCTGCCTTTTCCTGTTCCGATTTACCGAAACAGCTGCGTGTCCTGGCACAGAGCGGCTTTGAGATCATCGCCGGGGATTTGCGGGGTGAACCCTTCTATCAGCGAAGAAAAGCGAAAGAAAAGCTGTGCGTTGTGATCGGCAACGAGGGCCAGGGCGTTTCCCCCGCTGTGATGCGGGAAGCCACCATGCGCTTGAAGCTCCCCATGCTGGGCGGGGCGGAAAGCCTCAACGCCGCCGTAGCTGGGGCCATTATGATGTACGATTTCATCAGAGAAATCCGCTTCAGCGAGAGATGAAGCGGGGAAAGAAACCGGCATTTCTGAATCCGTGGCTGTGCCTTTCCTTCACCCTTGAATGGTAAGCCCCAACAGCGCTGAAAGGCCCACGGCTTGCTCCTGGGTGACGATCATCCCCCGGACAGCGGGCAACTCCACTGTGATGCCCGCAATATCGCAGGAGGTTACGTTCAGCCCCTGAAGGCTGGTTTCGTGGATTTCGGCGTTTTTCAGCACGCAGGAGCGCAGCGTCCAGTCCTGCCACTTGAAAGCAAAAATGCTGCATTCCTTCATCACGCACTCGGAGAACAAGACGTGCTGGGCCTTGATTTCCGAAAAGCCGGACAGATCCAGGAGGCACCCTTCAAACCGTGTGTTCATCAGAGGCGACTGGGCAAACTGCGCCCCTGTCATGCGGCACTGCCGAAAGGATACCCGCTGGAAGGTGCTTTTTTCAAACCGCATGCCGCTTACATCGCACTTTTCCAGCACGCAGTCCACAAAGATCAGCCTTTGAGGCTGACGCGAATGAAAGGCGCATTTTTCAAAATGGCATCCGGAAAACTCCAGCGTTTCCCCCGCCAGATCCGGCACATCCTCGCCGTAAAAATGGCAGCCTTCTATATCGATTCCCTCATTTAGGGCAAGGCTGACCTGATCTTCCAGCGTTTCTTCCCGCAAAGGCATAGGCAGCTTGGGCGGCAGCATGGACGCATTCCCCCTTTGTTTTTTCCCAGTATACAGGATGGACAGGATTCCCGCAAGGCTTTATTTATTTATTTGGGAGGTGGCTTATGGAAATTATTAAAACGGATCTGCTGATCGTGGGCGGCGGCCTGAGCGCTTATATGGCTGCCAGCACGCTGCTGAAAAAAAGAAAAAAGGATCAAATCATGCTGGTTTCCGCCTGCCAGGGCGGTCAGGAAGACCACGAAATCGCCGGGCTCAGCCTGCCCCGGATGAACGGCGATTCTGTGGAACAGTTTTATGAGGATACCAGGAAAGCAGGGTTTTACCAAAACGATCCCGCTCTGGTCAGATTGGTTTGTGAAGAAAGTGAAGCGGTTTTTGACCGGGCCCGGACGGTGGCGCAGTTTGCCCCGCCCGAGGAAGGCTCCCGTTTCCGGCCCTTGACAAGCAATAACGATCTAATCAAAGCCATGGAGGAATCCTTTGGCAAGCATGTGGAAAAGAGGGACGGAAGCCATTGTCTCAGGCTGCTGGTGAAGGACAGCCGGATTCAGGGCGCACTGTGCTACGACCGAATTCACAATGTATTTTTTGCCGTTTCCACCGGTACGGTGCTTCTGGCCGTGGGCGGCTATGGAGAACTGTACGGAACAAACGCGAACAATTCCGTGCGCAGCGGGGACGGGATTGGCCTGGCTTATTATGCCGGAGCAAAAATGGCTGATCTGGAATTTGTGTATTTTCCGGAAGATAGAAAGAATCAGGAAGCGGTCAGCCTGGGCGGCATTGTGATCGACAACCAGTGCCGCACCTCCGTGCCCGGTTTGCTGGCCTGCGGCGGCGCTGTGGCCGGCGTTCACGGAGCGGGGCTGCTTCCCGGAAATGCTGAAATGGCGGCGCTGGTGCTGGGCCGCCGCGCGGCGCACACCCTCATCCGGATGGATTTTGAACCGGGCGCCGATGAAGACACCCTCTTTGATTGGGTGCAGAATATGATCTTTGCCGGACATCACGATCAGCGGGAAGAAATGCGCCGTATCCGCAAGGAAATCGAACGCATTCTGAATGAATGCGCCGGGCCCGTGCGCTTCAAAGAAAAAATCGAAGAAGGGCTCCAGGCCATCGCCCACATGCAGCATGAATTCAACGACATGGATTTGTGCAGGCTGCCCCAGCTGTATGAAAAAATGCGCACGGAATGTATGCTGATCACCGCGCGGCTGATCCTGCTGTCCTCCCTGGAGCGGGAAGAAAGCAAGGGCTGCTATCAGATCGGCGTGAAAAAGCTGGTGGAGGTAACGAAAGAGCCGGAGCCCGAACTGGAAGAAACGGCGGAAAATACTTCTGACGATTCTCAGGAACAGGAAGGCGAAAGCGATGAAGCTCCAAAACCTGTTCAAGAGACGGCGTCTGCTTCCTCTGAGCCAGTGTATACCGAAACCGTTGAACTGATCGAAAAGGCCGTGAAGCCCTACCGGGTCGTCCTGCAAATGACGAATAACCTTTTGCTTCCTGAAAAAGAGGATTGGAGCGGTATGGTTCCCTGATATTCAGAAAGATTGCTGCGGCGTGCTTGCTCTTTGGCAGGCGCGTTTTTCTATTCTTCGACGTTCTTTGCGCCCTGGTTCGACGGCTGTGACAAACGCATGAATCTATCATGAATCCATCCAAACCGGATGGAGGCGGAACCGTGGACCAAATGGATTTTTATCCAGAAATGCCAAAGAGAACGCGTTCTAAGCAAAAAACGCCCGGGAAAACGCTGGAAACCGTGAGCTTCAAAGAAGCGCTCCGGCTGCTGTTCCAAAGGCTGCCGATGGCGTGCTGTTTTTTTCTGTTGAGCCTGGCGCAATGTTTTTCCGTACCCTCCCCGTTTGCCGTTTGCGCGCTTCTGGCGCTAACGAGCATGGAGGCTGACGCTGGCGGAGCGGTCTTGGGCGTGGCCGCAGGAATCGGTTTTCAAGCGCTGTGGGGACGGCCTCTGGATTGGGGGCAAGGGCTGGCCTGCCTGTGCTGCTTTCCGCTGGTCAAGCTGACCAATAAAACCGAAGGCCAGACCCTGCTGCTTGCGTTGGCCCTGTTAATCGCGCGGTCCTTGCCCATCCTGGCCGCAGCCCAGGATGGACAGGCTATCGTACTCTGCGGGGCGGGTATGGCGCTGGGCCTTGCGACGGTGCCCGCTTTTCGGCGGGTGGCGGCAATCCTGAAAGACAAAGCCTGGCGGGCAGCCCAGGACGACCTGCTCTGCCTATCGCTTCCCTTTTTGCTCTTGCTCTGCGGGGCCAGCCGCCTGTCCCTTTTCCAGATCAATCTGGGATATCTGCTTTCAGTTGCTTGCGCGCTTTCTTTTTCCTGGCTGTGCGGAGCGGCCTATGGAGTGTGCCTGGGGCTGGGCTGCGGGCTGGCGCTATTGATTGGCGGAGAAAGCGCTTTGCTGCTGGTGAACCTGTCCTTTGGCGCGCTGATGGCTGGGATCTTTCAGGGCCGTCTTCGGCCAATGACCGCCACGGTGTACTGCCTTTGCTCTTTGTCGGTGACCTATCTGATCGCTTCCGCTTTTTATCCCGCTCTGTTCGCCGCTGAAGCGGCGGCGGGACTGGGCTTTTGCCTGATTCCTAAACGATGGACGCAGAAAATCGGCGGGCGCATTCGTCAGCTGCGCTGGAATCACCCCAGGGATCACGCCTATTTGCGCATGAAAACACAGGATTGGATTTGCGCCCTTCAGCGCATCAGCGACGCGCTGCCGGAGCCGCGCATATTTCCAGCTTCTTTGGACGCTGAATGCGATTCGTTGGCCACTCAGCTGTGCGAAGGCTGCGAACGGCTGCCAATTTGCTGGCACGAAAAAGAGGCCCAAACCCGGCAGGGGATGGCTGCTCTGCTGGAACAGGGCACCGGTACAGATGATTATCTGACGGCCATCAATGCATATTTTTCTCTTTGCCCCCGCATTTCCCGTTTGCCCGACCTGCTGATCCGCGTGAACGAGGAACGGCGCAAACGCGTCCAGATGCGCATATGCGCAGAGTATGAACGGGAAATGCTGCAAACGCACTTGACCGCCCTTTCGCAGTCTGCCCGGAATATTTTCTTTGACGGCACAAACCCCGACGAACAGGAAGGACAATGGTTTCTTGAAACGGAGGAAGCGCTGCAGGCCCTGCGCTATCCCGGACAGACGGCCTTTGTGAAACGGATTGACGGCAGAATGATGGTCTGCGTCTGGCGTGATCCACTGTCGCTTCCCGCCCCTGTTGGGAAAGAACTGGCCAATGAAATCAGCCTGCACCTGGGCGTTCATATGACGGTTACAGATCAGGATCAAGGCAGGGTCATTCTGGAGGAAGAGCCGCCCCTGACCTTGGTAACGGGAACAGCCACTGCTTGCGCGGTAAACAGGGAGGAAAAGGGAGAAGATAAACCCGACAACGGCGACGCCGTTTTGACCCGGTCGCTTTCCGGCGGAAGGCAATTGCTGGCCCTCAGCGACGGCATGGGCCATGGAGCGGACGCCCAGGAGGAAAGCCGGAAAACCCTGGATCTGCTCTCCCTCTGCCTGGAAGCGGGCTATACCCGGAGCCAGGCCATGACCGCCGTGAACGGCGCGATGCTGTCCGCCGCGGGAGGAGAAAAATTTGCCACCGTCGATCTATGCCTGGTGGATCTTTGGACAGGAGAGGCAGTCATGAATAAGCTGGGGGCATGCTGCTCCTTTCTGCTGCAAGGGCAAAAGGCAAAAACCATCGAAGGCGCGGCGCTTCCCCTGGGAATCATTGAGCATGTGATGCCTATGGAGCATACCTTCAAATTGAGCGAAGGGGACGTGGTGCTTTTGCTCAGCGATGGGATCACGGATGCCTTTCCGGAAGAACAGGATATCATGAATCTTCTGGCCCGCTGCCGGGAACTGCTCCCCCAGCGCATAGCGGATACCGTGCTTCGGGAAGCGCTGATGCGCCAGGACGGCCTGCCCAACGACGATATGACCGTGCTTTGCGCCCGCGTCACAGCGCGAAACAAAAGGTGGTAAAGTTAATTTGTAAAAACCGGGTCAATGCAAAAATTTGTGTGGGGAACCGCTCTTTGGATACCAAAGAGCGGTTCCCCACAGTTCCGCGGGCTCAAACGGCGCGGCTATCCGCAACCTCAATAGTCGCAACTATCCGCAACTTCAATAGTCGCAACTGTCCTTCATGGGCAGATTGCTCCTTTTCTGTTGATCTCAGCGCGGACAGAACATCCGCCACCGGCGGCTGTCCGCGCTTCGTTCCCCTCTGAGAAAGCAATCAAGGAATTGACAGACGGTATTCTTCTTTTTCCTATGCTTTATGCGGGAAAGAGACATGGATGGCTTACGTTCCCGCTTGTTGGGTCTATCCTCGATTTTGGAATGTCAGTGCATTGCTTTCAGCGATTTGCATTGTTACGACATGATGCCTTTCCCGGTTCGGTGCTCCCGGTGCTATGGCCTCAGCTGACTCCTAGTCAAGAGCTTTTTCGCACTTGTTTTCGCACGCTGACCGGGCCACCCGAGGTAAGTCACAATTCTTTCGCCTCACAACCTCCGGATTTACTGCTTCGGTTTTACGTTTACCCTTTTGCCTTCGGATTGTTAGGCTCCTTACCCACTGTTTAGCCTCATACCCGTTTCTGTTCGTAGGCTATCTGGCTTTGCTGCTCCGCTTCCTCTCCTCCTGCCATTTTTGACAGCAGCTTGCGGTTCGCTACACTTGTCGGTAAATACCCGTGTCGGGACTTCCACCCGCTAGAATCGTGCCATGCCCGGCACACCCAAAAAGGCCGCCGTGATTTCTCACAGCGGCCAATGCTTATTCCATTGAGAATACGATGCCTTTCAGCAAATTACTTGTTGTTGAAGGTATCGCACAGGGCCTGCCAGGTGGGCATGCCAGCTTCGATCAGTTCAGCGGGAGTGGAGCCGCCCAGGGACCACAGCAGGCTGGAGCCCAGCACGTCGTTCTGGGTGCCCAGGTAGGTCACCTTGTTGATGCGGCAGTGTTCGGGCTGACGCAGCATGGCATAGGTTTCGTCCACAGCGCGGTCATCAGTGTAGTTGTACTTGTTGCCGATCCAAGCATCGTCATCGTCATAGCCGGGAGTAGGATTGCTCCACAGGTCATAGATGAAGG
>CAMOUF010000151.1 GCA_946626395.1 uncultured Clostridia bacterium | reverse complement strand
CACATCCGTGAATCCGTTCCGGATGATATGCCGCACCTGGGCATACAGCGCAATGGCGTCCAGCGCCTGCTGCCAACGCTCCTGCGGCAGCTGATCCACATCCCCGGACAGGCAGAGCCGGCCCAGGAAGGCGGAGGTCAGCACAAAATTGATCCGATGTTCATCCGCGTCCGCGCGCAGCACCGCCCAAATCTGGGACTGCTCCGGGCGGATCAGCCGGTGCAGATTCGCCGCGATCAGCGGAATGGAGAGCGCTTCGTGGGCGTCGGAGAAGCTGGCCTGGGAAACCAGGGCCATCATGGAAGGCTCCAGCCGGTGCCCGCCGGAGGAGCAGTTTTCGATTACCAGCTCCGGGAGCTCCTGGGCGATATGACGGAAATAATCCTGAGATGCGCACACTGCCTGGCGAAGCCCCTCGCCATAGCTTTCCGCGCCGTCCACGCCTGCGCCGATGCACTCGTTATAGTCCACCTTCAGGTAGCCAAAGCCGTTTTCTTTGAGCAGCCGGATCATTTTTTGATCGAGGAAATCCCAGTTTTCCTCCATCCGCATATCCCGGAACCGGCGCGCGCCTACGCTGATCGGAAAGCCATCCCGGGTTAGGAGCAGGTCCGTATCCTGATACGCATGCGCCTCCGTGCCTACATTTTCCATTTCAAACCAAATGCCCGGGATCAGCCCGTGGGAGCGGATCATCTCCGCCGCCGCGCCGATGTTCCCCTCGGGGAAAAGCTCCCTGCTGGGGTTCCAGTCGCCCGCCGCATTGAACCAGTTATCGTATTCCGGAGACTTGTACCATCCCGCGTCAATGACCAGGTATTTCACGCCCGTCCCTTCCAGCCGGGCGGCGATCCGCTCCAGGTTCTCCATATTGGGGTTGCCCCAGGTGGTGCACCACTCGTTAAAGATCACCGGCATCTCCCGATCCACGGGCGCAATGCGGGGCTGCTGGGCCTTCACCAGCTTGTCGCAGACCTCCTCCAGGGAAGCCCCTTCCGCCACCACGGCCAGCGGAGATTCAAAGGATTCTCCCGGCAGAACTTCCTTCCACCAGGAACCGAAATCCCGGTCCGCAAGCCCCGCCTGGACAGAAATTTCCGGCTGATTCCGGAAAATCTCGATCTGCCAGCTGGAAGCGCAGTACAGCTGCAAACCCACAAAAGCGCCCGTTTCGCTGTCCTCCAGCACCAGGAAGGGAAACCAACCTCGCACCGGCATGGAGCCCAGCTGTCCGAACCGGGTCACCCGGAACCCGTGGTTGGCCCAGGAAGGCTCCATGTTCAAGTCTGTCAGATTCTGGGAAAGCAGCTTTCCTTCCGCGCTCCACCAGGAGGTGGCCCGATGCATCCTGTCCGTCTTCAGGCCGCGGATCGCCACGCTGGAAAGCAGCTCCAGGGTGGCAATTTCATCTGTCGGATTCTCAAACACGGTCCGGCAGAAGGTGACGCCCTGCCTGGATTCATGATATACCTTCAGGAGATGCCCCTTTTTGCCTTTGAACACGGTCACCTGCTCATCTTCGGAAATCACTTTCATTCCCTGCACAGATTCACTGGAAGACAGGGTGATTCCATTCCCGAAGCCATCGCTGTAACGGTCTCCCCGCAGCCGCCATTCCGCATAGTATTCCATCGTGATCTCTGCCTTTCCTTATTCTCGATTCATTTTCCTGCAGTCATCCGATTCACTCTATATATTACAGCAATTTTGCTTTGAGATAAACCCTGTTTTCGCAATTCTTTCATTATCTTATTCCTTCTTTGCCAGTTAGCTTGATGTGAGATGATACTTGGGGGAAACGCAAAAACCTATGAATATGCTGTCAAAAAGAAGCGGATCATTTGTTTTCCGGAAGCGTATGAATGGAAATGATTGGCATCCCGAAGCAGACAGTTCATTGTCAAAAGAGAATGCAAGGACGATTGTTCAGGCTTAGCAAACATAATGCGCTGACTGTTGTCCGGAAAAACAGAAGATCGTGCAGGGAATTGTATCAAAAAATCCCACTCGATGCACTGAGTATTGTATAATGCATTGACTATTGTACAAAACCACCACCAGATTATACAAATCCGAGGACAAATGTGACACATTCAAAGAAAAGAAACGCCCGGAGGGGTTGACAAGCCGTTTTTCTGGAAAGGGCGTAAAGAAATGGTTTCAGGAAAAAAAGAGCGAAAAAATCGAAAAAAATTTTGAAAAAGGTCTTGAAATCCATCTGGAGTTGACTTATAATAGTAAAGCTGTCTGTTTAAGGGATGAAGCATTAAGTTGCTGCGCAGGCCAGCGCAGGTAATTAATGTGGACCAGCCGGGGCACGATCCCGGCGAACGGACTCGAGCCGTGCAGAAAGGCACGGAAGGCGACGGGCTTCCCCTCAAAAGGTGGCGCCGCCTGCGAAGCGCCAGAACAGAGGGAAAGACTCCCCCCGTTTAAGCCGTGAGTACGAAATCAAGGAGGAAAAAACATGGCCAGCCAAAAGATCCGCATCAAGCTCAAGGCGTACGAGCATAACCTGATCGACCAGTCCGCCGAGCGCATTGTGGAAACCGCCAAGCGCACGGGCGCCCGGGTATCCGGCCCCATCCCGCTTCCCACTGAAAAGGAGATCGTCACGATCCTCCGTTCCCCGCACAAGTATAAGGATAGCCGCGAACAGTTCGAGCGCCGCACCCATAAGCGCCTGATCGACGTGCTCAATCCCAATCCCCGCACTGTGGACGCCATGATGAAGCTCGATTTGCCGGCCGGCGTCGAAATCGAAATCAAGCTGTAAGGCAGGAGGGCAATTATGAAAAAAGCGATCGTTGGCAAAAAACTGGGCATGACCCAGGTTTTCCTGCCCGACGGCCGTCTGGTTCCCGTGACGGTCATTCAGGCGGGCCCCTGCACCGTGGTGCAGAAGAAGACCCTCGAAAAGGACGGCTATGAGGCTGTGCAGTTCGGCTTCGACAAGATCCCGGAAAACCGGGCCAAGAAGCTGGTCAACAAGCCCGATGCCGGCCACTTTGGCAAGGCGGGCGTCGCCCCCATGCGCGCTCTGCGCGAATTCCGCCTGGACGACTGCGCCGCTTATGAAATCGGCCAGGAAATCAAGGCTGACGTCTTTGAAGCCGGCGAAGCCGTGGACATCACCGGCATCACCAAGGGCCGCGGCTATACCGGCCCCATCTACCGCTGGAATCAGCACACCGGCCCCATGGCCCACGGTTCCAAGTATCACCGCGGCGTGGGCTCCATGAGCGCCAACTCCGATCCTTCCCGCGTGTTCAAGAACAAGCACATGGCCGGCCATTACGGCGTGGAGCGGGTGACCATCCAGAACCTGGAGATCGTCCAGGTAGACGCCGAACGCAGCCTGCTGCTGGTGCACGGCGCGGTTCCCGGCCCCAAGGAAGGCCTGCTGCTCATCCGCAATTCCTGCAAGGCCTGATGAAGGAGGAAACAAACAATGCCTAACATCGATGTGCTCGACATGCAGGGCAAGAAAGTGGGCAGCATGGAGCTGAGCGAAGAAATCTTCGCCTCTCCCATCAACGTCCCCGCCATGCATCTGGTCGTTCGCTCCATTTTAGCCAATCAGCGCCAGGGCACCCAGAGCGCCCTCGCCCGCGGCATGGTCCGCGGCGGCGGCCGTAAGATTTATCGCCAGAAGGGCACCGGCAATGCTCGCCACCATGGCAACCGCGCTCCCCAGT
>CAMOUF010000150.1 GCA_946626395.1 uncultured Clostridia bacterium | reverse complement strand
TTGCAGGGTCTGGGCGGGGGTTTCTGCCAGGTACAGCTCCGTGCTGATCCGAACAGTATTTTCATGACAGGCGTCAAGCAACGCGGTTTTGGTTTCCTCCCGCCAATCGGAAAGCCAATGCTTATCCCGCATCTTTTTCAGCAGATCCCGTACCGCGCCTTCGCCACAATAGCCCGTATACCCCGTATAAAATGGGGTGGTCCCATCCAGGCCCCCATCGGCGGTATGGAACGCGGTATAGACCCAGCTGGGCTGCTCCCTGGGCCAGCCGGCCACCGAGCCGTCTGCCCGGGTTTCAAATACGAAGTCCTCCACTTCTTCCACCGTATAGCCGTATACCTCCGTCAGGCTGTCCTCCAGATACTGCCTTAAGGTGATTTCCTGAGCGGAAGCGCTGGGCAACAGCAGCCAAGCGGCAAGCAGGATAGATATACACCGTTTCATTCGTTCGCCTTCTTTCTGTCCCGTCGGGTTATGCGTATTTAAGCATTTTCTTTGCCTTGTCCAGCCGCCTTGACACCGTGGCCGGGCTGATTTTCAGAATGGCTGCGGTTTCCCGGGCGGTCATGCTTTGCAGATAGAAAAGCAGGATCACAGCCCGGTACTTTTCCGGCAACCCCATCACGTCCAGGATCAGATCCCGGTCCTCTGGAGGAGCCTGCTCAAAATCAGCCCAGTCATCCTGGCTCACTTCATGCTTCCGCCAGGCCCGGCGCAGCTGATCCCGGCAGGTGTTGCAGGCGATTTTCAGCAGCCAGGTTTTCACCGAGCATTGGTTCCGGCTTTCAAAACGATCCATGTGCCGCCAGGCTTTCAGGAAGGTTTCCTGAGCCGCGTCCTCCCCGTCGGCCCAGCTGCCCAGATAAAAGCAGCACAGCCGCAGCACGTCGGTGCCGTAGGCGTCGTACCATTGGGATAAAACCGCTTCCCGGGCGTCCTGCCGGGCAAGCGCGATATTTCCTGTCAGTTCCATGGGCCTGTCCCCCTGCTTTTTTCGTCTTTCGTATGGGTCAGCCGTTGCCGCCGAAAACATCCTCATAAGGGCCCACCACGTAATGCACGATGCGAACGGTGGGAGAAATCTGCACAATGATGCTGCCAATGCGGTCGTTTAAATTGTCGTGTTCCCGATCATTCTGCCAGAAAGAGAAATAGACGTAGCGGTCATTGTCCATCCAGCTTTCGCTGTATTGGGAAATGTGGTTCACCTTTTCCGCCGCTTCGGGGTTCATAAGACGCATGAAGGCAAGCAGATCATTTCCCAGGACTTCCTGTTCTTCTTTGGTCAATGTATCGTGATTCGAGCCGTACAGGTTATCCGGGTCGGTGAGGCCGTTTTGCAATTGCAGCAGATTTCCATGCCGGTCAAAGACGGCGCTGCAGGTATAGTCGTTTTCCGTGAAGCCGCAGTTCACCCGAATATATTCTTCTTCCTCAAAGGGGTTGGCGATATACCACCTTTGCCCTTTCGTATCCGGCGCGCCCAGTTCCTTCATGCTCCACAGCTTTTGCCCATAGGCCAGGGCTTCTTCTTCCGTGGTGATCTCCTGACGGACGAAAGCAGACGTGACGGGCAGCCGGGGCGTGGGCCGTAATTCCGCCGTGGCGAACGCCCCAAGGAGCAGCATGGAAGACAGCACCATGAACCCCACGCTCAGCCAGGTCAAGCGCTTTCCCGCCTGCAAAATGGTCAGCACCCGGGTTTTGAGGCGCTTGCCCGTCATGGTCATGCCAGTGGCCAGCACGCCTAAACCCGGCGCGTTCCGGCGGGAGGCGGCCAGCAACAGCACGTTGGCGTAAGCCTGCCGCTCCTCCTGCTTCATGGGCGCGATCACCCGGTCGTCGCAGCGCAGCTCCGTATCCGTACGGCTCATGGATGCGGCGATCCACACCAGGGGATTGAACCAATGAACGGCGCAGCAAAGAAGCCGCAGCACATTCCAAAGGGGGTCCAGATTCTTGATGTGGCATACCTCGTGGGTGAGCACCTGAATGGCCTCCTGGGGCCGGGCCGTCAGGGGCAGGGCGATATAGGGCCGGAATAAGCCCACCAGGCAGGCGCTGGGCAGCGGATCGGTAAAGTACACGGGCACAGGCTTTATCTTTCTTTCCGCGCACATTTTTTCATACTGCTCCTTGAGCTTACCGCTGATTTCCTCGATGCGCCCGGAACGCAGATACCAGCGGAAGCGCACATTGGAAAAAGCGAACCACAGCAGCACCAGCGCTGCGCCCAGCAGATAGATATGGGACAGGGTGATGGACAGGGTGGCGTATTCAATGCCCTCGGCCACCTCCTCCACCCGGTCGCCCAGGGCGGCAAAATTGGTATTCCACAGGTTTCCCGCCAAATCGCTCAGGGCGTCCTGCAGGCGCACCTTCACCTGCCCGGCAATGGGCCGGATGGCGGCGTCCTGGGCGTTGGGAGAGCGAATAAAGGCGATCCAGGGATTGGGCAGGGTTACGGGCAGCAGCAGCCTTGCCGCCACCAGCAGCCAGCCAAAGCAGATGGCCGAATTGCCCATTTGCTTTCGCAGGGTTTTCCGCACGGCCATCATGAGCAGGATGGCGATGCTGGCCATGATGTTGGCCTCGATGAGAAAATTATAGATGGGTGCGGTACGCATGGTCCTTCCTCCTGTAAATCAATGGCGGTCGGT
>CAMOUF010000149.1 GCA_946626395.1 uncultured Clostridia bacterium | reverse complement strand
CGCAGCCCGGCATGTGGGCATGAGCGCCGCGCATTTCAGCACGGTTTTTTCCCAGACGGTGGGCCGATCCTTCATCAGCTATCTGACGGCGATGCGCATGGAAAAAGCCAAGGAGCTTTTGCAGACCACCAATCTGCGCCTTTCCGATATCGCCTTGGAGGTGGGCTATAATGAGCCCAACTATTTCAGCCACGTGTTCCACAAGGTGGAGGGCATGACGCCCAAGGAATGGCGGGCGCGGGAGGGCGGTCAATAGCCGCGGCTGTTGATGAGCGCTTCCGTCAGTTTTTCCCGGTCAAAAGCCGTCTCCTCCACATAGGTGAACTTGGGCGGCGTTTCGCCCCGCTCCAGCTGCTCAATGATAGCGCGCACACGGGGGCCGTGGAGGGGATTGCATTCCACGTCATAGCTGATTTCTCCGCTTAAAATCATATGCAGGGCGGTGCTGCTGGCGTCGAAGGAGACGATTTTCATGTCTCCTCCCGGCTGCAGCCCCGCTTTTTTCAGCGCGTCGATGGCCCCGTAGGCCATGTTGTCGTTTTCGGAATAGATCAGGTCAAAGGCCATGCCTTCATTCAGCACCGCCTCCACCAGCTCCTGGCCTTTGGCCTGGGTGAAATCCCCGGAGGCGCGGAAAACCAGCTGCCATTCCGGATGGACAGCCAGCCCGGCGTCCAGCCCCTCGGTGCGGCCGATCTGGGCGCTGGAGCCGATGTTGCCCTGCAAATGCACGATGCGCAGCGGCGCTTTTTCAAATTGACGTTCCATCCACCGCACGGCCTCGTCTCCTTCCTTGCGGAAATCGCTGCCGATCCAGCAGGTGAACAGATTTGTATCGGCGATTTCGATCATCCGGTCCACGATGATGACGGGGATGCCCGCCGCCCTGGCTTCCAGCAGCACCGTATCCCACCCCCGTTCGGTGGTGGGGGCCAAAACGATATAATCCACGCCCTGATTGATGAAATTGCGGATGGCGGTGATCTGCCTTTCCTGTTTTTGCTGCGCGTCGTCCAGGATCAGGCGGTAGCCGTTTTCGGGGGAAAAAGCCGCCTGCATACTGAGGGTGTTGGCCTTGCGCCAGTCGCTTTCGGCGCCCACCTGGGAAAAGCCCACCACGATCATTTTCTTTTCTTCGCCGTGGTTGGCAGCTGCGTCAGGATTGCCGCAGGCAGACAAAAAAACGCAAAGCGCGGCCAAAAACAGCGCAAGACAATATTTTTTCATGATTCATTTCGCTCCTTCCTGATCCGGGGCTTTCACGCCCCGGCTGGGCAAAAGCACGGTGACAGTGGTTCCGATCCCCTGTTTGCTTTCAAAGGTGAGGCCGTAAGGCTCGCCGCAGTAGAGGCGGATGCGCTGGTGCACGTTCTTGAGGCCCAGACCGCTGTGATGCTCCTCGTAAACGCCGGCCTGGAGCCGCTGGAGCTGCTCCTCCGTCATGCCGGCGCCATTATCCCGTACCTGCAGCAAAATATCATCGTTTTGCTTTTCCCCGGTGATTTGGATGACGCCCCGGCCCCGGCGGTTCTTGATGCCGTGATACAGGGCGTTTTCGATGAGAGGCTGAAGGATCAGCTTGGGCACGGTTACATCCTGGATTTCCTCGGGAAGGGATATGGAATAGGTCAGGATATCGCTGTAACGGATCTGCTGGATCTCCAGATAGGATTTGGCCTGAATCAATTCCGCGCGCAGCGAAATAATATCCTCCCCCCGGTTCAGGGAATTGCGGAAGAACGTGGAGAGGCTGGTGACCATGTTCACCACATCCTCCTCCCGCTGGGATTCGGCCAGGATGGCAATGGAATCCAAGGTGTTATAAAGAAAATGGGGGTTGATCTGGGCCTGGAGCAGCTCTAATTCCGCCCGATGCAGGGATTGCTGATCCTGCCGCTGCTTTTCCATCAGGGAGGTGATCCGCCCGGCCATTTTATCGAAGTTTCGATCCAGAGTTTTTAATTCCGCGATGCTTGTATCCACCGGCAGGCTGGAAAAATTATCCGCGCCAAAGCGTTCGGCCTTTTCCGTCAGCGCCCGGATGGGGCCCGTGATGCTGCGGCTCACTCGCAGGGAGTAAAGCAGCAGGGCGATGAACAGCGCGCCCATCGCCACCACGGAGGAAATGATGAGCAGCGTGGTCTGCCGCCCGATCATGCCCCGCAGCCGGGCCAGCTCCCGCACCTCGTCGCCCAGAAAATCGTGCATGTAATTTTCGATCAGCCGGGTCAATCCCGTTTCGCCTCGGATGTTGCGCTCCAGCAGCTCCATGCGCAGGTCGTAGGATTCCGTATGGGCGATTTCGATCATATAAGCCCGCAGGTTCCGGCACATATCCAGCATGCTGCGAACCCGCCAACGGTTGTCGCTGAGGGTGGTTTCGGTTGACAGGCGATTGAGCACCTGCTCTGCCGCGTCCAATTCCTGCATGGGTAATTCGTCCACGGAATGCTCGGTGCGGGGACGGATAACATGATTATACATTTCAGAATCCAGGGTGCTTTTGAATTCTTTATTGAAATCCGCAGCCGTATTGGCGCAGGCCAGCACCCCGGCGTACTGGCGGTTGATAGCCACCAGCATCAGCGTCAGCACAGTGATAATGGTGGCCATGGTGACGGACAGGATGATCAGCAGCGTGCGGATCTGCTGCTGTACGGTGCGGGTGGGGTGGACTGAGGGCCGGCGTGTGGGCATAGGACCCCTCCAATACGCAATAAATATAGGGCATTATAGCATATTTCTCTTCGGGAGAACAGGCGGAAAAAGCAGATTCCAAAAAAAGTATCCGTTTTCTAAAAAAAACGTCAATTTGCCCCAGCGCCCCTGAAAAAAATAAAAAAATGTTCTTGCTTTCTTCAAAAGATAATGAATGTTTACAGCGGAAAAAGGATATATAATAACATCAACAAAGGCTCGGGAAGAGCCGAATAAATCAGGAGGGAAAACTATGAAGAAATTTGTTGCATTGCTCCTGGCTCTGCTGATGGTGCTCTCCTGCACCGCCATCGCCCTTGCGGACGGCGATCTGATCAAGGTCGGCATCATCAACCTGGATCCCGCTGAATCCGGCTATCGCCAGGCGAACGTGAAAAACCTGACCGACACCTTCACCAAGGAAAACGGCTATGACGCCACCTTCGTGACCGCCCCCACTGCCGACAAGCAGCTGGATGCGTTCCGCGGCTTCATCACCGCTGAAGTGGACTACATCCTGGTGTCCGCCGCCGATACCACCGGCTGGGATACGGTGCTGCAGGATGCGAAGAATGCCGGCATCGACGTGTTCCTCTTCGACCGTATGATCGAAACCGATCCTTCCAACTACACTGCGGCTGTTGTTTCCGATATGCGCCTTGAAGGCGAAACCGCTGTTGCCTGGCTGGAGAGCCTGGGCCTGGAAGAATACAACATCCTGCACATTCAGGGCCAGCTTGGCAGCGCCGCTCAGATCGGCCGCAGCGATCCCCTGACCGAAAAGTGCGAAGCCGAAGCCAACTGGACCATCGTCCGTGAAGGCACCGGCGGCGACACCTGGGACCCCGAAGAAGCCCGCAAGATCGCTGAAGCCGCCATCGACGCCGGCATCAAGTTCAACATCGTGTACGCAGAAAACGACGGCATGGCCGACGGCGTTGTGGCTGCTCTGGACGCCAAGAAGATCACCCACGGTGTGAACGGCGACGTCATCATCATGGGCTTCGACTGCAACAAGTGGGCGCTGGAAAAGCTGCTGGCCGGCGAATGGAACTATGACGGCCAGTGCTCTCCCTTCCAGGCTGCGGTTATCGACCAGATGATTAAGGCCCTGGAAAACGGCGAAGATCTGTCTGCCTTCGGCCTGAATGAGCTGAACCAGGTGATTTCCGTGGAAAAGGGCTTTGACGCCAAGACCATCACCCAGGAAGACATCGACAATTACGGACTGTAATTTGCCTTAGTCAACCAACAGGCGCGGTATGAACGGACTGAAACGCGCGTTCAT
>CAMOUF010000148.1 GCA_946626395.1 uncultured Clostridia bacterium | reverse complement strand
TTTAAATCAGTTAGGAGTGAGGAGTTAGGAGTGAGGAGTTAATAGTTTGCGCTTCGCGCAATAACAATTTTCAACTCCTAACTCCTCATTCCTCACTCCTCACTTGGTGATTTAAAGTGTTTTTTAAATGATTGAATCATTACGAAACGGAAATCGCCAACTTTCCAAAACGTGAGAGGGGCAAAGCATGAAATCAAAAACATGGCTGGTCCGGTGCAGGGTGACGGGGCTGAACGGGGAAAGGCTGCTGAACGCGGCGCAGAAGCAGGGCATTCCTTTGGAAAAGGTGAAGCGGGAGCAGGACAGATCCCTCACTGTGACCCTGGCCCCTGCCGCCTATGAAGCGTTCAGCGCCCTGGCCCGGAAAAAGGGCTATCAGGTGTCTGCCCCCGAACCGTTGGGCGGATTCAGAGCGATAAGGCGCCTTCTCCGGCGCTGGGGAGGGGTGGCCGGGGCGCTGCTGAGCGCCGGGCTGCTGGTCTGGTCCCTGGGCTATGTGTGGGCGGTGCGGGTAGAAAACGCCGGGCCTTACGCTGGAGAGGTGCGCTCCTTTCTGGAAGAAAACGGTATCCGACCCGGCGTGAGAAAATCCGCCGTGCGCCTTTCCGATTTGCGGGACAGGCTGGAATGGCGGCTGCCCAAGGTGCAGTGGGTGCGGGCGGAATGGGCGGGAGTGACGCTGCGGGTGCGCCTGGAGCCGGGCACGCCCGCCCCGGAGCTTCCGGACGGCGCGCCGGGAGACGTGGTCGCCGCCCAGCCGGGCATGATTTACCGGATCACCGCCTTCGCTGGCACGGCCAAAGTGAAGGCAGGGGATTTTGTGCAGGCGGGCCAGGTGCTGATCCGGGGCCAGGAGAGAGGCGAAAACGGCGCGCTGATCCCGGTGCGGGCCCGGGGAGAGGTGATCGCCCGGGGGTGGATCAGCCGGTCGGTGCGCCTGCCGCTGACGGAATTTGTTACCGTGCCCACGGGCCGGGAAACCAGCCGCCGGGTGATTGAAACGCCGTTTTTTTCCTGGAGCCGGGAGGCGCCTCCCGCTTACCTGACCAGCGACGTAAGCCGGGATATCCTGCCTGTCGGCGGCGTGTGGGCCCCGGTGCGCCTGATCCGGGAAACCTGCGCGGAGGCGGCCCTGGAGCGGAGGGAGCGCGACCAAAACACGGTCAAAGAGGAAGGAAAAAAAGCGGCTGTTTTTGCCCTGGAGCAGGCCCTGGCGGGCAAGGAAACTGTTGACAAATGGATTAATTTTAGTATGATAGAAGGGGATACTATGACGGTAACGGCCACCGCCGAAATCCGCCGGGACATCGGAGCGTTTCAGGAGCAGCGATAAAAGGATCATGGAGCCCCTCCACGGGATAAAATAGCATTAACTAATAACTCCTAACTCCTCACTCCTAACTCCTCACTCCTCACTTCCCCGTATCCCCCCACACGACAAAAAGGAGATGCGCAGTTTCTTGCAGTTGACGCTGGAAAACATGGAATCTTATCTGTCGCTCTTTGGCATGAACGACAGGAACATGGCCGCCCTGGAACAGGAATTGAACGTATCCGCCGCCCTGCGGGGGCAGGAATTGTCCCTGCAGGGGGACGCGGAAAACGTGGCCCTGGCGGAGCGGGTGATTCAAAAGCTGCTGGCCATGCTTCATAAGGGCGAAATCGTGGATGCCTCCCGCATCCGCTACGCCGTGGCCCTGGCCCGGGAAGGGCGGCTGGAGGAAATCGAGGAAATCCTGAGCGACGTGGTGGCCATCACCCACCGGGGCCGCCGCATCCAATGCAAAACCCTGGGCCAGCGGGAATACGTGGCCGCGGTGCGCAATGGAGAACTGACCATCGCCGTGGGCCCCGCAGGCACCGGCAAAACCTACCTGGCCATGGCCATGGCGGTGGTGGCGCTGAAAAACAAAGAGGTGGAGCGCATCGTGCTCACCCGGCCCGCCGTGGAAGCGGGGGAGAGGCTGGGCTTCCTGCCCGGCGATATGACCCAGAAGGTGGACCCGTACCTGCGGCCCCTGTACGACGCGCTCTATGAGATCATGGGCGTGGAAAGCTATCAGCGGCTGGTGGAGCGGGGCACCTTGGAGGTGGCCCCCCTGGCCTTCATGCGGGGCCGCACCCTGGCCGACGCTTTTATCATTCTGGACGAAGCACAGAACACCACCACCGAACAGATGAAAATGTTTTTGACCCGTCTGGGCGCTTCCTCCCGCTGCATTGTGACGGGAGACATTTCCCAGATCGACCTGCCCCGGGGCCGCAAAAGCGGCCTGGTGGAGGCCATGGAGGTGCTCAAAGGCGTGGAAGGCGTCAGCATTGTGGAATTGACCGCCCGGGACGTGGTGCGCCATGAATTGGTGCAGAAGATCGTGCGGGCCTATGAGGCCTATGAAGCGAAGGAGGCATCGGACCCATGACCCAGAAGGCGAAAGGCCCCAAGCGGTTTTCCCTCCGGGAATACCTGCGCTCCGCCCAGGCGGCCCAAACGCTGATCTGTGTGCTGGGCGCGGCGCTGATCATAGCGCTGTTTGAGGTGGCCATTGTGCCCATGCGGTATAACCTGCAGGTGGGCATGGTGCCTACCTCCACCATCTCCGCCACCAAGGACGTGGTGGACGAGCTGAGCACCGAGCAGCGCCGCAAGGAAGCTGCCGCCCAGGTGACCCCCACTTACCGCTATCAGGAGGGCGTCACCGAACAGGTGATGGCGGACTTTGACAGCATCTTTTCCCAGCTTCGGGCGGTGCGCCAGTACGCCGGGCTGCTCAGCGAGCAAAGCAAGAACATGAGCATGGTCTACACCCGGGAGGAATTGCAGTACGCCCACGACCTGGTGACGCTTTTGACCCTGACGGATTACCAGCTCACCAGCCTAATGCGCTGCTCCCAGGAGGAATTGGAGGAAGCCTATACCCTGCTCTACGCCGCGCTGCAAAGCACCATGCAGGGCCATGTGACCCAGGGGCAGGAATCCACCGCGGTATACAATATTCGCCAGATCGTGAATTACCGCATTTCCATTCCCCTGGGGCAGAACGTGGTGCCCGCGGTGCTTAACGCCTGCATCCAGGCCAATATGCTCATTGACCAGGAGGCCACCGACGCCGCCAAGGAAGCGGCCCGGGAGGCCGTGGAGCCGGTGATTTACAAGCAGGGCCAGAATATCGTGGTGCGGGGTCAGGGCAGGATCACCGCCAATCAATTGGCCATGCTGTCCACCCTGGGCCTGCTCAGCGACAGCGGCGTGGATTTGACCATTTACCTGGGCGCGGCGCTGCTGGTGGCGTTGGTGATGGGCATTATGATTTATCTTTTGCGCCATCTGCCGGACAACGGCCTGTTTGACGACAACAGAAAGCTCCTGCTTTTGTTCGTGGTGCTGATCATCACCCTGAGCGTCAGCCTGGTGGCCCGTCTGGCCAACGCCTATATGTCGCCGGTGGTGCTGGGCGCGCTGCTGATCACCACCCTGCTGGGGATGCGCTCCGGCGTGATCTGCAACGCCGCGCTGACCATTCTGGTGGCGGCCCTGGCCGCGGGCGGCAGCGAGGAATACGCGGAAAAAATGGCGGTCATGCTGGTGGCCGGGCTCCTGTCCGGCACGGCGGCCGCCCTGCTCATGCACCATAAGAGCAGCAGGCTGTGGGTGCTCATCAGCGGCGCGGCGGCGGGCCTGGTGGATTTTGTGTCCGTGCTGGCCCTGGGCTTGATGACCAACAACGAGCTTTCCGGCTCCCTGACTCAGGCGGCCTGGCTGGTGGGCGGCGCGCTGATCGGCACGCTGCTGTGCATCGGCCTCCAGCCCCTGCTGGAAATGATTTTCAATCTGCCCACCCCCATGAAGCTGATGGAATTGAGCAACCCCAACCAGCCCCTTTTGCGGCGGCTGCTGCTGGAGGCCCCCGGCACCTATCACCATTCCACCATCGTGTCCAGCCTGGCGGAGGCCGCCGCCGAAGCCATCGGGGCCAATCCCCTGCTGGCCCGGGTGGGGGGGTATTACCACGATATCGGAAAATTGAAGCGGCCCAGCTACTTTACGGAAAATCAAATGGGCGGCGTCAACGCCCACGACCATGTGGACCCCTTCGTGTCCGCCGCCATCATCACCTCCCATACCCGGGACGGCGTGGCCCTGGCCAAAGCCTACCGGCTGCCGGAGGAAGTGCAGCAGATCATCGCCCAGCACCACGGCAACACTCCCGTGATGTTTTTCTATCATAAAGCCCTCCAGCAGGCCAACGGCAATCCCGTGGATATCAACACCTTCCGCTACGACGGCAAGCCCCCCACCACCAAGGAAGCCGCCATCGTGATGCTGTGCGACACCATCGAGGCCGCCGTGCGCACCATGAAAAACCCCACCACCGAGGGCATCGAGGAATTTATCGTCAAGCTGGTGCGGGGCAAATTGGAGGACGGCCAGCTCAGCGACAGCCCCCTCACATTGCGGGACATCGAGCGCATCTGCGCCGCCGCCACCCAGGTGCTGGTGGGCGTGTTCCACGAGCGCATCGAATATCCGGACATGGACGAAATCAAGCTCCAGCGGCAGGCGGAAAAGACCACCGCTGAAATTTTGCAGGAAAATGACGCGCCGGAGGAGCTGGCCCCCAAGGCCGCGCCCCTGGTGGCCCCGGTGGGCCCGGTGAAGCTGGTGACGGTGGAGCCCATCCCCGCGGCCAAGCCCGTGCCCGTCACCGAGCTGGTGACCATCGAGCCCCTGCCCACCAAGGAAATGGAAAAGGAGCTCAAGGCAAAAGAGGAGGCTGAAAAGCGGGCGGCGGAGGAAGAAGCCAAAGAATACCGGGGCGTTTTGCCTCCGGAAAAGGAAGAGGACGAGCCATGACAGGCTATCTGGATATGACCTGGGACGCGCCCATCAGCAAAGAAACGGAGGCGCGTTTTCAGGCGCTTTTGGAAAAAACCGCCCTTGCCTGCCTGACGGCGGAGGGGATCGAGATTCCCGCCTACGCCCAGGTGCGGGTGACGGGGGACGAAGAAATACAGGAAATCAACCGGGAGTACCGGGGCATCGACCGGGCCACTGACGTGCTTTCCTTCCCCTCCACGGACTGCCGCCCCGGCCGGACCCTGGGCCAGTGCCCCAAGAAGCTGATGCGGGAGCGGGATGAAACGGGCCGCTGTTTCCTGGGGGACATCATCATCTCCCTGCCCCATGCCCGGGCCCAGGCCCGGGAATACGGCCATCCCCTGGAGCGGGAAATGTGCTATCTCACCGCCCACGCCCTGTTTCACCTGATGGGCTACGATCATATGAACGACGCCGACAAAGAAAGGATGCGCGCCATGGAAGAAAAGGCTTTGAACCGGGCCGGGATCGGCCGGGTAACGGACGACGAGCTGGTGGCTTTCGCCAAGGAAGCCATGCAGTTTTCCTATTCTCCCTATTCCCATTACAAAGTAGGCGCTGCGCTGCTGACCAAGAGCGGCAAGGTATTCAAGGGCTGCAACATCGAAAACGCCTCCTATGGCGCCACCAACTGCGCCGAGCGCACGGCCCTGTTCAAGGCCGTCAGCGAAGGGGAGCGGGAGTTTGCCGCCATCGCCATCGCCGCCGAAAAATCCGCGCCCTGGCCCTGCGGCCTGTGCCGCCAGGCGCTGAACGAGTTTGCCCCGGACCTGAGGGTGATCGTCGCCTGGGGCGACAATCGGGATGAAGCCACCCTGCCGGAGCTTTTGCCCCACGGCTTTGGCCCCGCCTCCGGCACGCTGGATTATTTGGGGAAGGAATAAAAAGTGTTTTTCCTTTCCATGTGCATTTTCTATTTCATTGATACAGAGGAGATACCATGCCTGAAAACAATACTTTCCATTCCGGCTTCGCCACCATCGTGGGCCGGCCCAACGTGGGCAAATCCACGCTGCTGAATACCCTGGTGGGCGAGAAGGTCGCCATTGTATCCAGCCGCCCCCAGACCACCCGCAACCGGGTGATGGGGGTCATGGGCGGGGACAGCTGCCAGATCGTGTTTGTGGATACGCCCGGCATTCACCGCCCCCGCACCAAGCTGGGGGAATTCATGGTGCAGTCCATTGAGGAAGCCATGGAGGGCATCGACGCCCTGCTGGTGCTGGTGGACGTGACCGCCATCGGCCCCCACGACCGCAGCATCGTGGAGGAAATGAGCCACAAAAAGGTATACAAGCTGCTGGTGCTCAACAAGATCGACCTGGTGGAGCCCAAGAATCTGCTCACCATCATCGACTCCTTTAAGGACGCCCATTACGACGGTATCCTGCCCGTCAGCGCCAAATCCGGCGACGGGGTGGAGGCGCTGAAAGCCGACCTTGCGGCCCACCTGCCTATCGGCCCCAAATACTTCCCCGACGATATGCTCACCGACCAGCCCGAGCGGGACATCTGCGCCGAGCTGATTCGGGAAAAAGCTCTGCGGGATTTGCGGGACGAAGTGCCCCACGGCATCGGCGTGGAAATGATGGCCATGAAAAAGCTGAACGACCATTTCATGGAAATCGACGCCACCCTCTATTGCGAGCGCGCTTCCCACAAGGGCATCATCATCGGCAAAAACGGGGCCATGCTCAAGAAAATCGGGGCCGAGGCCCGGGCCGATATTGAAGCCCTGCTGGGGATGCATGTGAATTTGCAATTGTGGGTGAAGGTGCGCCCCGGCTGGCGCGATTCCGCCGAGGACCTGAAAACCCTGGGCTATGTGCAGAACCGGTAACAGGATAGCCCGGGATCACAGACTGGGCAGCAAAAGCATGGAAACAAAAGGAGAGGAAGCACATGGATCATGCCGGACACCGGGAACGGCTCCGCCAGCGGTATCAGGCGGGCGGGCTGTCCGCCTTCGCGGATCATGAGATCCTGGAGCTGCTTCTCACCTTTGCCATTCCCCGGGTGAATACCAACGATACCGCCCACCTGCTGATCGACCGCTTCGGCTCCCTGAACGGTGTGCTGGAAGCCACCCAGGAGGAATTGGAGCAGGTGCAGGGCATCGGCAGGCAGGCCTCCACCCTGCTGTCCATGATGCTGCCGCTGATGCGCAAATATGAGCGCGGGCGGCTCATGCCCCGGGCCCGGCTGGAAAGCTACGCGGATATTGCGGAATACTGCAAAACCCTTTTTCTCGGCAAGGGCCAGGAGGAGTTTTACCTGATTTCCCTGGACGCGGAAATGAAGCTGCTGGCCGTGAAATGCCTGGGCCAGGGCACGCCCACCGAAGTGCCCGTGCTGCCCCAGGCCGTGCTGCGGGAAGCCCTGCGCAGCAACGCCGTAGGCGCGGTGCTCGCCCACAACCATCCCAGCGGCCGGGCGGAGCCCTCCCAGGAGGATGTGACCCTGACCCAAACCCTGCAGCAGCTATTGCAAAGCGCGGGGATTCGCCTGTACGACCATGTGATCGTATCCGGCGGGGAAGCCTACAGCTTCTTTTCCCATCGCTGGATCGGCATGCCGGAGGAAACCGCCCCGGAAGAGGAGGAGGCCCAGCACCTGGCCGCGGAACGGCCCGGCCGGGTGCTGCCCCCCAGAATGAACAAAGCCCCCGCCCGGAACAGAACCAATAAAAAATAAAGTATCTGTTCAGTCGCAATCATTTGAAGTACACTTTAAGTAACTATTTTCTGGGGGAAACCATTCTTTGGAGCCCAAAGAATGGTTTCCCCCAGACCCCCATCCAAGAAAAGCTGTTCGATAAAATCATAAAAAGGAATCTACTAAGTTGGCTTCCGCTGTTGCGATAAGAAACGAAAATATGCTTGTTCATTATGCTTCTGGCCCGGCGTCCTTTGGACGCCATCCCGGATGCAAAGCATCCGGGGAAAGCCAGGGAATAATCCGAAGGGGAAAGTTTACTTTCCACTCGGATTTTCCCGGGCTTTCTGGGGCCAGAAGCCCTCTAACTTTTCGTAACCCCAACGCATCAGGCGGAGATTGTCGGTTTATCCCAGTTGCGATTGTTCGCCATATGCGGGTCCAGGGTCCTCAGGACCCTGGTTCAGGTCTGGGGCGAATAGCCCCAGCGTTCCCCTTTAGTAACTTAAAGCGTTCTTGATACGACTGAACAATTACAAAATAAAACCATGAAAAAGAAATCATCTGTTTGGAGAACGCTGATGCGATTGATCCTTTTCCTGGCCCTGCTGGGCGTGCTTTTGTTGGCCGCCGCCCTGGGGGCCCTGTGCCTGGCGGAAGGCAATCCCCCTGCTGTGACGGCGGAAAGCCAGGCCGTGATCGTGCTGGGCTGCCAGGTGTATCCCTCGGGTGAGCTGAGCCATCAATTGGAGCTGCGGCTCCAGGCTGCTCTGGACACTTACCTGGCCTATCCCCGGCTCATCATTGCCTGCGGCGGCCAGGGCCAGGACGAGCCCGCCCCCGAGGGCAGGCTCATGCGGGAGTGGCTCATCCGCCAGGGGGTGCCCCCGGAGGACGTGATCGCGGAATGCGAATCCCAGAACACCCGCCAGAACCTGCAATTCGCAAAGGCCCTGCTGCCGGAGAATGTGCGGCGGGGGACCATCATCACCAGCGATTATCATCTTCCCCGGGCCATGGCTTTGGCCGGGGATCTGGGCCTGACCGCCGATGGCATCGGCAGCCCCTGCCTGCCCGAATACTGGGTGAAAAACCACGGCAGGGAAGTGCTGGCCTGGGGAAAATATCTGCTGCAAAAGATCACGGGGCAGTGATCGCAGCATGGTGTCATCCCAGGGCTGAAAAAGAGGCAGTGTAAGTTCCAAGTTCTAAGTTCCAAGTTCTAAGCTGAAACGTTTTCCCTCATGGGACCGCTGTTTGCGTCTGACAAAATCAGCTTAGAACTGATAACTTGGAACTTGGAACTCTTTTAGCAATAATTTTTCCAAAGCGGTTGTTTTTTTCCCCGCTTTGTTATATAATCCTTGTGTTTACAGGCAATGCACGGGACCATGCCGCCAAATGCAGAGAGCGCGCAAGCGGTGAAATGCGCGCACGGCAGGCAAGCCCGCCCGTGGGCCAGCGGCCAATCCCCGCCGGGGCGCTCCCGTTACAGGGCGATGAAAGCCGGGCGCTTTTTCTAAAGCGTCAAGCAAGGTGGTACCGCGAAGCAAGCCTTCGTCCCTGCAAAGGAACGGAGGGTTTATTTTTTGGAGGAGGGAATCCATTCATGGCAAAGGAAAAGAAACAGGAATTCGTACAGCACATTACTCCCCGGGACGAGAACTTCTCCCAGTGGTATACCGACGTGGTCACCCAGACCGACCTGATGGACTACACCCCCGTGCGGGGCTGCATGGCCTTAAAGCCCTACGGCAACCGCATCTGGGAGCTGATCCATGAGCAGCTGGACCAGATGTTCAAGGACACCGGCCACGAAAACGTGTCCATGCCCATGCTGATTCCCGAATCCCTGCTGCTGAAAGAAGCCGACCACGTGGAGGGCTTCGCCCCCGAAGTGGCCTGGGTCACCCAGGGCGGCACGGAAAAGCTCCAGGAGCGCCTGGCTGTGCGCCCCACCAGCGAAACCATTTTCTGCACCATGTTCTCCAAGTGGGTGCAATCCTACCGGGATCTGCCCCTCAAATACAACCAGTGGTGCTCCGTGATGCGCTGGGAAAAGACCACCCGCCCCTTCCTGCGCACCGCTGAATTCTGGTGGCAGGAGGGCCACACCGTGCACGCCACCGCCGAGGAAGCGGAAGAAGAAACCCAGATGATGCTGAACGTGTACAAGACCTTCTGCGAAAAGAACCTGGCTATTCCCGTGTTCGCGGGCCAAAAGAGCGATAAGGAAAAGTTCGCCGGGGCCCGGGCCACCTATTCCGTGGAAGCCATGATGCAGGACGGCAAGGCCCTCCAGGCCGGCACCAGCCACAATTTTGGCACCAACTTCGCCGTGCCCTTCAACATCCAGTATCTGAGCAAGGACAGCAAGCTGGAATACTGCCATGAAACCAGCTGGGGCGTTTCCACCCGCTTGATCGGCGCCATCATCATGACCCACGGCGACGAGCGGGGGCTCAAGCTGCCTCCTATGATCGCGCCCTTCCAGGCCGTCATTCTGCCCATCGCGGCCCACAAGGGCGGCGTGATGGAAAAGTGCGAGGAAGCCTTCAACGCCCTCAAGGCCGCGGGCATCCGGGTCAAGCTGGACGACCGGGACAACGTGTCCCCCGGCTGGAAGTTCAACGAATGGGAGCTCAAGGGCGTGCCCGTCCGGGTGGAGATCGGGCCCAAGGACATTGAAAACGGCGTGGCCACCGTGATGCGCCGGGATACCTTTGAAAAGACCACCGTGAGCCTGGACAGCCTGGCGGATGAAATCAAAAAGCTGCTGAACGATATTCAGGAAAATATGTACAAAATCGCCGATGAATTCCGCCTGGCCCATACCAAGGACGTGCACTCCTACGATGAGCTGAAAGCCCAGGTGGAGGGCGGCTATGCCCGGGCCATGTGGTGCGGCGACCGGGCCTGCGAGGACAAGATCAAGGAAGAAACCAACGCCACCTCCCGCAATATGCCCTTCGACCAGACCCCCTTCGGCGATACCTGCGTCTGCTGCGGCAGGAAGGCCAACAAGGTCATGTACTTCGCAAAAGCGTACTAATGCTACGCAGCGAAAAGGAGGAGCGTTCGTTCGCTCCTCCCCTTTTTTCTTGCTCTTTCACGCTGTCAAACCCGCTGTGATGAATACTGGAAAAGGAAGCAGGCGCGGGCAGATTGCACTTTTTATGTATCAAAATCCTCGGAACCTTGACGGAATCCGCTGGATTTTTTTATAATGAAACGAACGTATCTGTTCAGCCGCAGTGATTTGCGGAGGGCTTTCAAGTTTGATCAGTTCCAAGTGCATAGCCAAATAGCCATCCGACAGCGGCGTGCCGAATTGCGTTGAACTATATCAGCTTGGAGCTTGGAAATGTTATCAACTTCAAGCGATCTCGAAGGGCTGAACAGTTACTCCATATATTCAATACTGACCCAATGGCTGGGGAGGATATGCATGAACGCCAAGTTTCTTTCCTATTTGATCAAACGGCTGCTGATGGCGCTGCTGACGATTTTCCTGGTGATTGCCATTACGTTCTTTGTGATGCACGCCATTCCGGCCAGCCCGTTCAGCTCGGAAAAGGCCAAGAGCGACGCGGTCATCGCCGCGCTGGAGGCCAAATATGGCTTTGACAAGCCGGTGCCGATACAGTTTTTGAATTACCTGTGGAGCATCCTGCATGGGGATTTCGGCCTGTCCACCGGCTGGGTGGGCAATACGGTGATCGATCTGATCATCGGCGGCTTTTCCTATTCCGCCCGCATCGGCTTTACGGCGGGCATCATTGCCATCGTGCTGGGGGTGATCTTCGGCTCGGTGGCCGCCCTGCAGCGGGGAAAGGCCCTGGATAAGATCATTCAGATCGTGACCACGGCGCTGGTGTCCATGCCCTCCTTCGTGATGGCTACGCTGCTGCTGCTGGTGTTCGCCCTGCAGCTGGGGTGGCTTCCCTCCATGGGCAATCAGGAGGGGGGCCTGGTGCTGCCTATCATCTCCTTAAGCCTGTATCCCATGGCCTATGTGACCCGCCTGCAGCGCTCCTCCATGCTGGACGTCCTGGGCCAGGATTATATCCGCACCGCCCGGGCCAAGGGCGTCAGCGATTGGAAGGTGATTTTCAAGCACGCCCTAAAAAACACCCTGACCCCCGTGATTACCTACGCCGGGCCCATGATGGCCTATATCCTCACCGGCTCCATGGTGGTGGAAAACATTTTCTCCGTGCCCGGCCTGGGCAGGCTGTTTACCAACAGCATGCTGCGCACCGACTATATGATGATCATGGGCGTGACGATTTTCCTGGCCACCATGATCATCCTGATGAACTTTATCAGCGATATTCTTTATAAGGTGGTCGATCCCCGGATCGACCTGACCTGACCGGAAGCAGACAGGGGAAGAAAAATGTCGGAAGAAAACAAGAAGCTCAAAAAGAATCCGTTCAGCCTGCAGGTGGACCCGGCCCTGTTTGAAGCGGCCAGCGACGAGGAAAAGGCCCAGCAGGTGACCATGCGGGAATCTGTTTCCTTTATGCGGGATGCCATGCGCCGCCTGCGGAAAAACCACATCGCCATGATTTCGCTGTGCGTGATCCTTTTGATCGCGCTGATTGCGTTCGTGGTGCCCACCTTCTATCCGTATACCTATACCAAGCAGGATGTGTCCGCCCAGAACCTGGCGCCCTTCCAGTACAGCGCCAAGGAGCAGGCCAAAATTGCCCGGGGGCAGAGCGTGTTTCCCCATATCATGGGCACCGACGCCCTGGGCCGGGATTACGCCATCCGCGTGATTTACGGCACCCGCATTTCTCTGCTGGTGGGCATTTTCTCCGCCTTGATCGTCATCGTGATCGGCATCCTGTATGGCTCCATTTCCGGCTATTTCGGCGGGAAAGTGGATATGATCATGATGCGCATTGTGGATATTATTTATTCTTTGCCGGATGTGCTGATCGTGATTCTTTTGTCCGTGGCCATCAAGGATTGGGTGTCCGCCTCCAAGAGCACTTTGATCGCCAGGCTGGGGGCGGGCATGGTGTCCATCTTCATTGTGTTTGGCCTGCTGTATTGGGTGTCCATGGCCCGGCAGGTGCGGGGGCAGATCCTGTCCATCAAGGAGCAGGAATACGTGCTGGCCTCCAAGGCCATCGGCGCGTCCCCGGCCCGGATCATCCGCAAGCATATGATTCCCAACTGCGTGTCGGTGATCATCATCATTGCCGCCATGCAGATCCCCAGCGCGATTTTTACGGAGAGCTTTCTGAGCTTCCTGGGCCTGGGGGTGTCCATTCCCATGCCGTCCCTGGGGTCGCTGGCCTCCGACGCCCGCACGGGCCTGAGGTCCTATCCCTATCAGCTGATCTTCCCGGCCCTGTCCATTTTTCTGATCGTGCTGTCCTTTAATCTGCTGGGCAGCGGCTTGCGGGACGCGTTCGACCCCAAGCTGCGGGCGTAAGGAGGAGATACAGATGAGCATGCTGGAAGTGAGAGATCTGCATACCTCCTTCTTCACCCCCTCCGGGGAGGTAAAGGCGGTGAACGGCCTGTCCTTCTCCCTGGACAAGGGCAAGGTGCTGGGCATCGTGGGGGAGAGCGGCTCCGGAAAATCCGTCACGGCTTATTCCATTTTGCAGATATTGACCAATCCCGGCCGCATCGTGTCCGGCTCCATCAAGCTCCACGGGGAGGAACTGGTGGGAAAAAGCAACGATGAAATGCGCAAGATCCGGGGCAACAAAATCAGCATCATTTTTCAGGACCCCATGACCTCCCTGAACCCCACCTTCACCATCGGCAATCAGCTGGAGGAAGCGATTCTGCTGCATACCAGCCGCAATAAAAAGCAGGCCGAGGAGCGGGCGGTGGAGATGCTGCGGCTGGTGGGCATTTCCGAGCCTGAAAAGCGCATCCACCAGTACGCCTATGAATTGTCCGGCGGCATGCGGCAGCGGGTGATGATCGCCATGGCCCTGGCCTGCGAGCCGGATATCCTGATTGCCGACGAGCCCACCACCGCCCTGGACGTGACCATTCAGGCCCAGATTCTGGAATTGATGCTGGCGCTGCAAAAGGAAATGGGCATGTCCATTATCATGATCACCCACGACATGGGCGTGATCGCCCAAATCTGCGACGAGGTGATCGTGATGTACGCTGGGGGCGTGTGCGAACGGGGCACCGCCGACGCCATCTTCTATCATCCCATGCATGAATACACCCGGGGCCTGATGCGCTCCATTCCCCAAATGAACGATGACGAAAAGACCCGCCTGGTGCCCATCGCGGGCACGCCCATCGATCTGCTGCATATGCCCTCGGGCTGCCCCTTCGCGCCCCGGTGCGACCGGGCCATGAAAATCTGCCTGAAGGAAAAGCCCAGGGAATACTGGGTGGGCCGGGATCATCTGTCGGCCTGCTGGATGAACGTGAAAAACAACGCCTGCTACGAGGAACGCCCCGCGGAAGGCACGATGGAGGTGGAAGACCCATGAGCGAAACAGCGTCCCCTTTCACCCCCAATCCGGAATATCTGGTGCAGGTGAACCATTTAAAGCAGTATTTTCCCATTTCCACCGGTTTTCTCAAAACCACCATGCTCAAGGCCGTGGACGACGTATCCTTCGATATCCGCCGGGGCGAAACCCTGGGCCTGGTGGGGGAAAGCGGCTGCGGCAAAACCACCGTGGGCCGCTCCATGCTGCAATTGTACAAGCCCACCGCCGGGGAAATCTGGTTTGACGGAAAAAAGATCGACAGCAAGGAATCCCTGCGGGAATTCCGCCGCCGGGCGCAGATGGTGTTCCAGGACCCGTATTCTTCCCTGAACCCCCGGATGACGGTGGCCGATATCGTGGCGGAGCCCATCGACGTGCATAAGCTGTGCGCCGGGAAAAAGGAGCGGGAGGAGCGCGTCCGGCACCTGATGAAGCTGGTGGGGCTCAACACGGAGCACGCCACCCGCTACGCTCATGAGTTTTCCGGCGGCCAGCGCCAGCGCATCGGCATTGCCCGAGCCCTGGCCTCCAAGCCTGAGTTCATCGTGTGCGACGAGCCGGTGTCCGCCCTGGACGTGTCCATCCAGGCCCAGGTCATCAATATGCTGGAGGATCTGCAGCGCCAGCTGGGCCTGACCTATCTGTTCATCGCCCATGACATCAGCGTGGTGAAGCACATTTCCAACCGCATCGCGGTGATGTACTTGGGCCACATGATGGAGCTGGCCTCCGCCAACGAGCTGACCCGTCATCCCCTGCATCCCTACACCATTTCCCTCATGAGCGCCGTGCCCGTTCCCGATCCCCAGGAGAGCCGCAAACAAAAGCGCATCGTGCTGGAGGGGGATGTGCCCAGCCCCTTGAAAACTCCCTCCGGATGCCCCTTCCGCACCCGCTGCTCCCGCGCCACCAAGGCCTGCGCCGAAAGCTGCCCCGCCATGCGGGAGGCCGCGCCGGGCCATTTCGTGGCCTGCCATAACGTGTAATCCGGTTGCGATCAAGTGTTTCCCGCCTCCAAGGCGTGAACAAATATTTATTTTTCCAAAGGAGGAAACCCCATGAAGAAGATCGTTGCTCTTCTCCTGTCCCTGGTGATGGTATTGAGCCTTTGCTCCTTCGCGTCCGCGGAAGGCGGCAAGGTGATGAACCTGTTCCTGGGCGGCGGCACGCCCCTGTCCATGGACCCGGCGCTGAACAGCGCGTCCGCCGGCTCCAACATCATCCGCTCCGCTTTTGCCGGCCTGATGGGCTATCAGCTGGATGAAAACGGCGAGCCCGTGATGAAGCCCGAGCTGGCCGAATCCTATGAGCTGTCCGCGGACGGCCTGACCTATTCCTTCGTGCTGCGGGAAGGCCTCAAGTGGTCCGACGGCACCGACGCCACCGCTTCCCAGATCAAGGCTTCCTGGGAACGCGCCGCTTCCGCCGAGCTGGGCGCTGACTACGGCTTCCTGTATGACGTGATCAGCCGCAATGACGATGGCACCCTGGCCATTGACGTGGACGACGCGGCCCGCACCTTCGTGGTGCATCTGCCCCAGCCCTGCGCCTATTTCCTGGATCTGTGCTGCTTTGTGCCCTTCTATCCCGTTCGCGTGGACATCGCGGACAACGAGGGCATCTGGGCCATCAACCCCGAAACCTATATCGGCCTGGGCGCGTTCAAAATGACCAAATACGCCGTGGACGACGTGATCAGCTTTGAACGGAATCCCTACTACTGGAACGCCGACGCCGTGAAGCTGGACGGCATCAACTTCTATCTGTCCGAAGACAACACCGCTATCCTGACTGCCTACGAAAACGACACCGTGCAGTACATCCAGTCCATCTCTTCCTCCGAGTATGACCGGCTGAACGCCACCTATCCCGGAGAACTGGAATTCTATCCCACCCAGGGCACCTGGTATATCCTGTTCAACGTCTATAAGGATCTGAGCCCCGAAGCCAAGCAGCTCACCGTGCAGGAGCAGAGCAAGGCCCGCTTCGCCCTGGGCCAGCTGGTGAACCGCTACGAAGTGGTGACCTACGTGACCAAGGGCGGCGAAAAGGCCGCTACCGGCTTCTATCCCGTGGGCCTGGCCGACGGCCTGACCAGTGACGTGCGCTCCTCTGAATACTACGGCCCCTGGTACACCGGCACCAATGAATTCTCCGATGTGAACCCCGATCTGACCGTGGATCAGGTGGAAGCCCTGCAGACCCTGATGGATCTGGGCTATCCCTACACCGGCAGCATCGAAGGCGGCGACCTCTATTTCACCGACTTCCCCTCCATCGAATTCGCCTTCAACAACAGCGGCAACAACGCCCTGATCATCCAGTACGTGCAGGAAACCTGGAACCAGTTCGGCATCCAGGGCGTGGTGAACCAGGAAGCCTGGGCCACCCTGCAGACCAAGCTGAAGGCCGGCGACGCGGAAGCCGCCCGCATGGGCTGGGTATCCGACTTTAATGACGTGGTCAACTTCCTGGAGATCTTCATCTCCGCTTCCGGCAACAACTATCCCCGCCTGGGCCGCTCCATCGGCGATTACACCCGCAACTCTGCCGTGACCGCCGACGCCGGTGTGGGCGCTTATTGGGGCCCCGACGGCAACCAGACCTGGGCCGAAGCCTATGACGCCCTGGTGGACGCCGTGAAGGCCGCTACCGATCCCGTGGAACGCGCCAAGCTGGCTGCTGAAGCTGAAAAAGTGCTGATGGCCACCGGCGGCGTGAACCCCATCTACTTCTACACCACGCCCCAGATGATGAAGCCCATCGTGCACGATGTGATCCGTCTGGCGGGCGGCGATGTGATCTGGACCTACGCTTACCTGGACTGATCCATCCAGCCTCTATGATCATCCAATAAAAGCAAACCTGCCTGGGGGAACCGTTCTTTGGCATTCAAAGGGCGGTTCCCCCAGCGTTTTTATCTGGGGCACGGCGGGGCGATTCATAGACACTTTAAGCGAATAGACAATAGGCAATAGGCATTAGGCAATAGAAAGAGAGCTCAGAGTGAAGAGTTCAGATATTTTTGCCGTTCCAAGTCTGGATGCGTTGTTTGTGTCCTTCTATATTCTCTGTACTCTGAAACCTGCACACTGCACTCTTTCTACTATTGCCTATT
>CAMOUF010000147.1 GCA_946626395.1 uncultured Clostridia bacterium | reverse complement strand
CTAATGCCTAATGCCTTTATTCCATCTTGAACATCATTTGCAGCTTGGGCTGCGCGCCGGTGACGGGGTCCATCACCAGCTCCAGCACGTCGTCCATATATTCGTTCCATTTATCCACGATGGGGCTGCCCGCCTGGGTCTTTTCGGCAAATTCAATGCCCTTTTCGCATTCGTAGTAGCCGAACACGTCCCGGCCGTCGCTCCAGATGGTGTAGTTTTTGATCCCGGCGGATTTGAGCAGGGCGATCATTTCCGGCCAGATTTCATCGTGGCGGCGCTTGTATTCCGTCTGCATTCCTTCCTTGATGCGTCCTTTCCATGCAAAGCGTTCCATTGCGGCATAGCCTCCTTTATGATGTTTCACAGTTCTTAGTTCCAAGTTCCAAGCGAAAAAACGGAAAACAGACTTCAGCTTATAACTTGGAACTTATAACTTAGAGCTTTTATCTTATAAGCTGATTTCCTTTGTTTCCATGGGCGACAGCGACACGCTGAGCCAGTTGTCGTCCGGCAGGGAAACGGAGGTCTCCAGATAATTCTGGGAGTTATTGATCACGATCAGGGTCTTGCTGCTGGGATAATAGGCCGCCTCCGTCCGGCAGTCGCCGGTGATATAAGGCGCGTTTTCGCTTAGGCCCGCCGCGTAGAGCAGGACTTCCAGCAGCATGCGGGTGTTCTGGGGGCTGACGCAGAAATCGCTCATGTACACGCCCTGGCCCTTGCCGAAGGAATGCACCGTCATCTGGGGTACGCCGTTGGCCTCGGCCAGCACCCGGGCCTTGCCGTCGGTGAGATACAGATGGTCCTTGTCCTTCAGGTCCCCCGACCCTTCGAAGATGGGCAGGGATTTGTCCAGATTGTAGGCCCACCGGCCATGGCACACCTTCGCCCCGGTATCCAGATCGATGCCCAGCACGGGGGCCATGCGGAAGCAGGTGCTGTATCCCGGCACAGCGGAGGGCTCGTTTACGCCGATGAAGCAGCCGCCGTTATACACGAATTCGTTGAGCTTTTCCACGAGCTTATCGCTCTTCCAGGCGTCGCCGCCGCTCCAGGCGTCTCCCGCCCGGCCCGCGTTGATCACCGCGTCGCAGCCCTCCAGAGCCCCGTTTTCCGCGTCGGCGAAGGAAATGAATTTGACCTCCACCGGCAGCCCGGACAGGGCTTCGTTGATGTGGATCAGGGGATGCATATAGGTTTCATGGAAATGGCCGCTGAGGGTCCAGGAGCGAAGAGCGCCCCAGGTGTGCAGCACCGCCACCCGGATGGGCAGGGTGTAGGCGGGGCCTTCCTTTTGCAGGGCTTTGATTTTTCTGAATTCCACCCCGATGCGCTGGATGGTGTCCACGAAGGCGGGCTGACCCTGAGTCAAATGCAGGTAGCCCCCCAGGCCGATCCTGTCCACGCATTGCCGAAGCAGCGCCCGGCGGGCGGAGCGCCAGTAGTCCAGGGCGTCCTTTTCGGGATGGCCCCCCTCCGCGAAGGTGGGCAGCCCGCCCAGCCCCACGGGGAACAGATAGGGATGCAGCCGGATTTCATGGGTGGGCACCTCCGCCCCTGCGCACAGACGGCACTCGAAGCCGGAGAAGATGCATTTGATCAGGCCGTCAAAGCCCATGGAGGCAAAGCGCTTGCCATAGGGCTCCAGACCCACCCAGCTGTCGTCGTAGAACACATAGGCTTTCTTGCCATAGGCGTGCACGATGTCCACCAGCACCTTCGCCTTTTCCGCCACGAAAGCCTGAATGAAATCCATCCAGTCCCGCTTGTGGGCGGTGGGGGGCATGTGGGTCACCTGCAGCTTCCCCTGGTTGATGAAGTCCTCCGCCGTCAGGGCGTAGCCGTACTGCTTTTCAAAGGCGCTCAGCGCCGCGGGGGATACGGTAAAATCATAGCTGGCCCAATCGGTGAACCGGTTCCGGCGGCGCATGTCGCTGCCAAAGATCCACACGAAATTATAGAATAAGGAAGTAAAGCGGACCACCGTGGTGTCGGGGTTCTCCTCACACCACTGCCGCAGCCACCCCTGCAGGTATTCCCAGGCCAGCGGGTGCCGGGGGTCCAGCTGGCGCAGGTGTTCGCTCTGCCAGTTGTTGGTGGTGTGGTTGTACATGTTGATCTCTTCCCAGATGCGCCAGGCCAGGAAGGAAACCGTGTATTCGTGCCAGGGCGCGGCGGGGGAGACGGTCACCGCGCCGTTTTCATACCGCCAGTTTTCTTTGGGCACTTCCAGGCCGCTGGTCCGGTCGTACACCTGCCAATAGGGCAGGGCGTCGGGGCCATCGTTTATCTGGAACTGCTCCTCAAAGAAGCCCGCCAGGGGATGGATGGTCACGCTGTTCTCAGCGGCCATCACCGGGTCGGAGCACAGGAAGGTCTGCTGCTGGGCATCGGGATGGGCAACGGCGAAGGCGTTATGCTGCCGGATGATGCAGATGGTGGAGTAAATGCCGTAGCCCGCCTGCACGATTTCGTCGGAGAGCTTGGTGCCGTCGCTGTCGCGGATCATGTCCGCCCCCCACTTTTTCGCCAGCTCCAGGGTCAGTTGTTCGTAGCCCGCTTCTCCGGGCAGGGTAAAGTCGCCTTGATGGAAATTGCCGTCCATGGTGGTCACCTCGCTGCTGTTGGTTGTGTTTTGGTTGGTAGGTATCCCGGCTTCCGGCTGCCGTGCCGCGGGGCCGTTACAGGCTGAAAGCCTGCTTGATTTTGTAAGCGGTTTCAGCGGCGGAAAGCTGAGAGTTGTCGATGCGCAGATAGTTGTCAAAGGGGATTTCATGCTCGTAGCTGACCAGCCGGTATTGATCCTCGCCCATCAAACGCAGGTTCGATTTTTCGATATCAGCCTTGGAAGGCTTGTTTTTGATGCGGTTTTCGGTGGCGTTTCTTTTCAGCCGGATTTCCTGGGGAGCGATCAATTCCACATAGTAAAATTCTGTGCCATAGGGCTCAAACAGGTCCTTCACGTGCTGGATATAATCCCAATCCTCCTGATGGTCAAAGGCCCACATATAGGTAAAAATCATGCCCTCGTTGGAGGAAGCGGCAAAGTTTTTGAATATAACGTCCCGCAGCTCCAGAGTGGTTTTTCCGTCGTAATAGCCGAAGATTTCGATTACGGGCTCAATGGCCATGTGATTGTGAAACAGCCGCAGGTTCGTGATTTTCATCAGCTCCTGCCCCACGGTCATTTTTCCCACGGCGCCGCTGCCGATGATGAATAATAATTTCACTTGCGCCTCCGTAAACGGTCATGGCTGCCTCCGGGCCGGGCTTGGTCGGCGGCAGCAGCCTGCGGTTATGTCAGGATGTTCTCGTAATCCTGCAATTCATGAAAGATGGCGTCCACGATGGCAAGCTTTCCTTCCACCCGATACAGCATGAAATACCGGTGGGACAGAAAACGGATTTTTCTGTAGTCCAGCGCGTTCAGCCTGGGATGATCGCACAGCTTCAAATTTTCGGCAACGTGGGACAGGCTGTCCTTCGTGGCTTCAAAATCATCCAGGAGGTTGGAGGCTGCCTGGGCGTTTTTCTTTTCGTACAGGAGATAGCGGATGAATTGCTCCAAATCCGCTTCGGCGTCCGGGGTGACAGCCACTTTATAGTCCATATTTTTCCCTCATAGCTGCCGTGGCTTCACCGGCGTCCCTGTACAGGCCTGACCGGGCATGATCTCTCGCCTGTTCCAGCTTTTGCAGGATTTCTCGTTCTGTCATCGGCGCGTAGGGATTTGCAGCGGGTCTCCTGATCTCAAAGGGAAAACCGTTGCTTGCCACTGCCTGCGTTAAAAAAATCCGGATAGCTGAGGTGGTATCGGTTCCCAATGCTTTAAACAGCACGTCGGATTTTTGCTTGAGTTCATCATCAACTCGGATCTGAATCGTCGTGGACATGAGGATCCCCTCCTTTTCTTGATGATGCAATTATAATACAAATGCATTTCAAACGCAATGATTCAGCATCATACCTTTAGGGTTTATATTTTGCGCAGCTGTCCCGGAACACAAATTCCCACTGGGTGGTTTCCCGCGTCTTTTCCCCGCTGAGCAGCAGCCGCACGGCTTTGGCCCCCAATTCCTGCTGACGGGTGTCGATGCTGGTGAGAGCGGGGGACAGGTAAGGCGCGCAGTACAGGTTATCGCAGCCGATGATGGACAGATCCTGGGGCAATCGCAGGCCGCGCTTCCTGGCGGCAGCCATGCAGCCCATGGCCACCAGGTCGTTGAGGGCGATGATGGCGGTGGGCCAATAAGCGGGCAGGAGGGAAGCAAACATGGCTTCCAGCGCCGTCTCGCCTTCCTCGGCGGTGCCCCGGCAGAAGGCGCGGTAGGAGGCGGTATAGGGCAGCTGGGCTTCCCTTATTCCTTCCAGATAGCCCACGTCCCGGCGGTTTTCGTCCTGATCCTCCTGGGTGCCGCCGATCATGGCAATGCGCTCGTGGCCCAGGCCCACCAAATAGGAAACCGTCTTGCGGGTCATGTCCGCCATGGAATAAGAGATGGCGGGATAATCAAAATAGGAAGGAACACAGCCGATCAGCACGATGGGCATGTACTGGCGCAGCTCCTTGAGGGTGGACTGCAGCCGCTCCTTTTGCCGGGGCGGCAGGTATTCCACGCACACCACCAGCCCGTCCAGCCGCCGGTTGGCCAGGGACAGGGCGGGGGGCTCGGCCTCGGTTTCATCGCCGATCAGGCCCCGCATGGGAAACAGGCTGATCAAATGGCCCTGGCGGCGCGCCTCGTCGTTGGCCCCGGTGAAAATCATGGCGTAGTTGGGGTTGAGCAGCTTGGGCAAAATCATCCCCAGGGTGTAGGTTTTTTTGCTGGTCATGCCCTGAGCGATGGCGCTGGGGTGGTAATTGTGGCGGGCGATCACAGCCTCCCCCCTGGCCTTGGTGGCGGCGGACACGCTGCCCCCGCCCCGCAGCACCCGGGAAACCGTGGCGATGGACACCCCCGCCTCGGCGGCAATGTCGTATATGGTGCTGCCGGAATGGATCATTTCGGTTCCCTCCTCCCTGTGCTGATGGACATAGCGCTCTTTTTTATTTTCCGCCGACGGGGCCCTGGGTATGCGCAGCGCTTACATCGACGTTATTTTATCAATTCGCTTAGATTATAGCAGACTTTTTCCTATACATCAAGATAAAAATGAAAGCGTTTTCCTAAATCTTTTTTTAAATTTATCCAAATATGAAATTTTCAAGACATTTTTGAAAACCATTGACAAGGGCATGGAAGAAATGTATAATGAAAGCGCTAACAAAGACAAACGCAGGCGGTGATCAAAATGAATTATCAGGAAACGGCGCAAAAGGTGCTGGGCATGCTCCAGCGGGCCGACGGCAACGATCCCTCCCGGGGGCATCTGACCATGAACAACTGGGAATGGCCCACGGGCGTGGCGCTGTACGGCATCTATAAGACCTATCAGCAAAGCGGAGATAAAAGCATCCTGGACTATCTGACCGGCTGGTACG
>CAMOUF010000146.1 GCA_946626395.1 uncultured Clostridia bacterium | reverse complement strand
CCAGACTTGGAACGGTAAAAAGATCTGAACTCTGAACTCTTCACTCTGAGCTCTCGTTCTATTGCCTAATGCCTAATGCCTATTGCCTATTCGCTTATAGTGCTTTGCAAATGATTGCGGCAAAAAGGCTTTTCTTTTTTCGGCTTTTATTGTATACTGTTCCGGCCCAAGGGCAAAAAGAGAAGCGAGGAAGACCGCTTATGAAGAAGGTTCTTGGTTTTTTCAAAAAAGAAATGATGCTGACCCTGTCGCTGGCCGCCGCCGCCGTGGCGCTGGCGATCACGCCCTTTTCCATGGAGCGGCTGCTGCAGATCGACTGGCGGACGCTGGGCACGCTGCTGATGATGCTGTGCGTGCTGGAGGGATTCAAAAAGGAAAACATTTTCCGCCCCCTGCTGCGCCTGGCGGCCCGGCTGAAACGAATGACCTCCCTTTCCCTGTTCCTGATTTTCGGAGTATTCTTTACCTCCATGTTCGTGACCAACGACGTGTCCCTGATCATCTTCGTGCCGCTGACGATCCTTTTATTCCGCCAGGGCGGGAAGGAGCGGTATATCCTGCCGGTGCTGACCCTGGAAAACATCGCTGCGGTGCGGGGCTCCCTGCTCACGCCCTTTGGCAGCCCGCAAAACCTGTTTCTCTTCGGTCAGGCGAATATATCGGCAGGCCGCTTTATGCTGCATATGCTGCCGCTGTGCGCTTTGTCCGCCGTGCTGCTGATCGCTTTTGTGTTTGTGCTGTACCGCAAAGAGCCCAAAGAGGAAATCAGCGCCCAGGCCCAGGACGCCCCCTGGACCAAGGAAGGCAAGGCGCGCCGAATTGTGTATATCGCGCTGTTCCTTCTGATCATTGCGGTGATCGTCACCCGCACCGCCCTGTGGCCCTGGGCGGTGGCGCTGGTGGTGGGGGCGATTCTTGTGATGGACAGGAAGCTGCTTGCCCAGGTGGACTATGTGCTGATCGTGACCTTCCTGTGCTTTTTCGTGTTCTCCTCCTCCGTGGCGGCCCATCCCGATATTTCCGCGCTGCTCAAGCGCGCGGTGGCGGGCCGGGAATACTGGTGGGCCATTGGCTTGAGCCAATTGATTTCCAACGTGCCCGCCACCATCGTGCTGTATCCCTTTTCCCAGAACTTCGCCGGGCTGATCTATGGGGCGGACACGGCGGGCCTTTGCTCCCTCATCGGCTCTCTGGCCTCCGTGATCAATTACCGCATTTATGTGCGCGCGTACCCCGGAAACGGCGGGAAATTCATCAAAACCTTTACCCTCATCAGCTGGGCGTTTTTCCTGCTGGTAGTGGTTCCCGGTTTGCTGCTGAGCCGCTGGCCCTTCGTTTGATGCGTTCAGCGGCAGGGGAATAAAAGCGCGGTATCAGGGCGATCGCTTATTGCGATATTGCGAACAGTTTATTATGAAATTCATTTTTTTGTAATATTATCGCAATAATGATGCCTCGGGAGAATTGGTTTTTCGTATCCTTTATACGCCTTTCTCGGAAGGGGGTCTGGGGGAAACCGCTCTTTGGGCACCAAAGAGCGGTTTCCCCCAGTAAACATTTTTCATAAGCGATTGCCCTGAGCGCGGCATGTTTTTGTCTTTACAGGGCGCTTTGTTTTCAGTATAATATATTTAACTGAAAGCAGGGGCTTTCGGAATCGAAACAACAGGAGGAAGAGCAGATGAAAAACCGTTTCCTGGCGCTGATCATTGCTTTGGCAATGACGCTGTCCCTCTTGCCCACAGCCCTGGCCACCACCGTGGAGGTGACCTCCGTTACCGGCACAGGCACCGCCAAGGGCTTTGGCGGTGATATTACTGTGACCATCACCCTGGTGGATGGGGAAATCGCCTATGTGGAAGCCACCGGCGAGGGCGAAACCGCCGGGATCGGCGGCAATATCATCGCCGAATGGCCCGAAGCCTTCGTGAACGCCAACGGCCTGGTGGACACCTATACCGGGGCCACCTTCGCCCAGATCACCCGCGTGGGCTTCATGGACGCTGCCCGGGCGGCGCTGGAAAACGCGGGGGTGAACCCCGATGATTATATCCGGGAAGCCGCCCAGGAGACCGCCGAGGACGTGACCCTGGACGCCGACGTGGTCATCGTGGGCGCGGGCGGCGCGGGCATGACCGCCGCCATCGTGGCCGCCGACGCGGGGCTGAACGTGGTGCTGCTGGAAAGCCAGCCCGCCGTGGGCGGCAACTCCGTCAAGGCCACCGGCGGCATGAACGCCGCCAAGACCGAATATCAGGACAAGAATGAATTTGGCGAGGCCGCCGGCATCGAAAAGACCCTGAAATCCGCCGAAGCCTATGCCGACAACGAAGCCATCGCCAAGCTGGCCGCCATCGTGAAGGAACAGTGGGACGCTTACCAGGCCGCGCCCCAGGGCTACTTTGATTCCGTGGAGCTGTTCGCCCTGGATACCCTGGTGGGCGGCAAGGGCCTGAATGATCCCGCTCTGGTGAATACCCTGGTGGGCAGCAGCGAAAGCGCCATCCAGTGGCTGAAAACCGTGGGCATTGATCTGAACAACGTGGCGGCCTTCGGCGGCGCGTCCGTGAAGCGCATCCACCGCCCCGTGGACGAAAACGGCAAGGTGGTTTCCGTGGGCGCGTATGTGGTGCCCCGGCTGGAAGAAGCCATCAAGGCCCGGGAAAATATCACCCTGTGCCTGGACACCACCGCCGTTTCCATCCTGCAGGATTCCGAGTCCGGCGCGGCCACGGGCATTCAGGCCGTGGGCAAGACCGGCAATAACGTGACCGTGCTGGCCAAGGCAGTGATTCTGGCCACCGGCGGCTTCGGTGCGAACCTGGATATGGTGGTGCAGTACAAGCCCGAGCTGGCTGGCTTCATGACCACCAACGCCTCCGGCATCCAGGGCCAGGGCATCCTGATGGCGGAAGCCTTGGGCGCAGCCACTGTGGATATGGAGCAGATTCAGATCCATCCCACCGTGCAGGCGGACACCGCTTCCCTGATCACCGAGGGCCTGCGGGGCGACGGCGCGGTGCTGATCAACGCCAACGGCGAACGCTTCACCGACGAGGTGGGCACCCGGGACGTGGTGTCCGCCGCTGAAATCGCCCAGCCTGGCTCCTTCTCCTGGCTGGTGGTGGACCAGAAGATGGTGGACGCTTCCTCCGTCATTCAGGGCTACATCAAACGGGGCCTGATGCTTCAGGGCGATACCTATGAAGCTCTGGCCGACGCCCTGGGCATTCCCGCTGACGCCTTCAAGGCCACCATGGAAAAGTGGAACGGCTTCGTGGCGGACAAGAACGACCCCGACTTTGGCCGCACCTCCTTTGCTTCTCCCCTGGATACCGCGCCCTTCTATGCTGTGAAGGTCACCGCCGGCATCCATCACACCATGGGCGGCTTGAAGATTGACGAGGCTGCCCGGGTGCTCAGCGCCGATGGCCAGCCCATTCCCGGCCTCTTCGCCGCGGGCGAGGTCACCGGCGGCGTCCACGGCGGCAACCGCCTGGGCGGCAACGCTGTGGCCGACATCATCGTGTTCGGCCGCATCGCGGGCGAAAGCGCCGTGGCGTTCGTAAAGTAAACTGCATACCAGGGAACGGGGAAGGACGCTTGTCCTTCCCTGTTTTTCTGTGCGACCCTTTGCGATGGAGCGCAAGAAACATTTGACACTTTTTTCTCTTGCGTTTATACTGAACCTGTCTGAATATTTGGAAAGCGAGAACCAATGATGGAAATCAAATCCGCCGCCTTTGTGACCAGCATGAACGCCTATGCCGCGCCGAATCCCGCCCTGCCGGAAATCGCCGTGGCGGGGAAAAGCAACGTGGGCAAATCCAGCCTGATCAACAGCCTGTGCCGCCGCAAGGCCCTGGCCAAAACCAGCGCCACCCCCGGCAAGACCCGGCTCATTAACCTGTTTTTGCTCAACGGGGAATTCCATTTGGTGGATTTGCCGGGCTACGGCTTTGCCAAGGTGGATAAAAAGGAAAAGCTGCGCTGGGCCGAAATGATGGAGGGCTACTTCCGCCAGACCGCCACCCTGCGCCTGACGCTGCATCTGGTGGATATTCGCCATGAACCCACCCAGGACGATCTGCAGATGAACGAATTCCTCCGGGCCACGGGCCAGCCCTTCCTGGTAGTGGCCACCAAAGCGGACAAGATTTCCCGGGGCGCGCGCATGAAAAACCTGGCCCCCATCTGCCGGGCCCTGCAGGTGCAGCCCTGGCAGGTGATCTGCTATTCCTCCGAAACCAATGACGGCAGGGAACAACTGCTGGAAGCCTTGGAAAAGGCCCTGACAGAGCCGGATGAACCCGATGCTCCATGAGCCTGCGAAACAGGAAGCCTCCGCGGTTTTATCCCAATAAGGTAATTGTTCAGACGCTGGGGCAGAAGCAGCATGAATACAAGTAAGTTTTGTTTCTTATCATAACAGCGGAATCCACTCATCATGTGATAAAACCATTTCAATCCGCAATGGCTTTTCTTGGAAGGGGACGAAGCGCGGACAGCCGCCGGTGGCGGATGCTCTGTCCGAGGTGACATACTTTTATATTGAACTTTTTTTCTTTTCAAATGGAAATTGGTTCAATACAAAAACTTGTGAGGATACCAATCAATCTATGGTTCTTTCCTTCATAAAGCATTAGAAGAGGAAAATCAGCGATTATCAATTCCTGGATTGCTTTCTCGGAGGGGGTGTGGGGGGACCCTCTCTTTGGCATCCAAAGAGAGGTTCCCCCCACAAACTTTTATATTGAGCCTGGAAATTAGCCAATGAATATCTTGTAATTTGGCGTTTTTCCGGCTATAATGGTGCATGCGCCTCCACAGAAAGGCGCAAGGAAGAAAGGCATGAAGGAGGCCTCACGATATGGAAAACGAGAATGCACGGACCAATTTTATCTGGGACGCCATTGACGAGGATTTAAAGGAAGGGCGTGCCCGGACGGTGCACACCCGTTTTCCCCCGGAACCCAACGGATATCCCCACATCGGCCACTGCAAGGCGCTGGTGACGGACTTTGGCACGGCGGAAAAATACGGCGGATTGTGCAACCTGCGCTTTGACGACACCAACCCTGCCAAGGAAGATATGGAATACGCGGAGGCCATCAAGCGGGATATTGAATGGCTGGGCTTCCATTGGACGGGCGGCCTGTTCTTTGCCAGCGATTACTACCAGAGATTGTACGATATCGCCGAGGATTTCATCAACCGGGGCCTGGCTTATGTGGACGAGCTCTCCGCCGAGGAAATGCGCGAATACCGCGGCACCCTGACCACCCCCGGCAAAAATTCCCCCTGGCGCGACCGGCCCATTGCGGAAAACCTGGATCTGTTCCGCCGCATGAAGGCGGGCGAATTCCCCGAAGGCCGCTATAGTCTGCGCGCCAAGATCGACATGGCGTCGCCCAATATGAACATGCGCGACCCCGCCATGTACCGCATCCTG
>CAMOUF010000145.1 GCA_946626395.1 uncultured Clostridia bacterium | reverse complement strand
GGAATTGGAGGCATAGCCGTCCATGGAGGGGGCGGTGCCCACGATGGCGCTTTTGATGTGCATGGCGTTGCCGATCACCTTGCAGATATCGTTGATCACCCCGCTGCCCACGCCCAGCAGCAGATCGCAGGAGGGATCAAAATGCATCATCACGCTGCCCACCTCCCATTCCGCCGGGGCGATCTTCTGCCCGGCGCAGGGAATGATGTACAGGACGTGGGGGATGCCCGCCTCCTTGAGCAGCGCGTCCACTTTTTTCCCCGCGGCCTCATAGGTGTTTTGGTCGCAGACCACAAAGGGCTTTTTGCTGTCCAGGGCCCGCACCATGTCGGGCACTTGAGCCAGCGCGCCCCGACCGATTTTCAGGTAATCCATGGGGCAGGCGTGACGCTTGCCGCAGGAACAGTCAAAGCCCTCCGGACGCACCAGTTCTTCTATCCTCATCTTGTCAAAATCAGCCATGGTATCTTCCTCCTTGCCCAAATCGCATATCAAAATTATACCATTTTCTTTGCCCCCGTCAAGCAAATTTGCGGCAAGGAGGCCCTTCGCAAGAATTGAAAAAAAGAATACGCAAATTTGTTATGTAAATTCCTTGCATTTTCTCTGTTTTTCGTCTACAATATAGGCAAATCATTTCCCATATTGTAAATGAAGGGAGAAGGATGAAATTGCAGTATCTGATTGGCGTTGATTTGGGTACCTCCGGCACCAAGACCGTATTATTTGATATCCACGGCAAGGAAATCGTTTCCGCGCTGGAAGAGTATCCCATGTATCAGCCCCACAACGGCTGGGCGGAGCAGAACCCGGAGGACTGGTGGAAAGCCGCGCTGAACACCATCAAGGCCGTGATCGCCAAGAGCCAGGTGAATCCCGCCGATATCGCGGGCCTTTCCCTGTCCGGCCAGATGCACGGCCTGGTGCTGACGGACGAGAACGGCAATGCCCTGGGCCGCTCCATTATCTGGTGTGACAACCGCACCATTGAAAGCTGCGATGAATTCACCCGCCTGGTGGGCGGCCGGGAACGGCTCATTCAGATCGCCGCCAACCCTGCCCTGACCGGCTTTACCGCCGGAAAAATCCTGTGGGTGCGGGAGCATGAAAAGGAAATCTGGGAAAAGGCCCGGCATATTCAATTGCCCAAGGATTACGTTCGTTTAAAGCTCACCGGCGAATATCATATGGATATCAGCGACGCTTCCGGCACCAACCTGCTGGACGTGCCCAACCGCTGCTGGAGCCAGGAAATCTGTGAAAAGACCGGCATTCCCATGAGCATGCTGCCGCCCCTGGTGGAAAGCTGCGAAGTGGCGGGCCGCGTTACCGAGGAAGCCGCCCGGCTCACCGGCCTCAAGGCGGGCATGCCTGTGGCCGCGGGCGCTGGGGACAATATGGCCGCCGCCATCGGCACCGGCGTTGTGGTGGAGGGCAAAGCCTTTACCACCATCGGTACCAGCGGCGTTGTGTTCGCCCATTCCAACTCTGTGCAGATCGACCCCGCCGGCCGGGTGCACACCTTCTGCGCCGCCGTGCCGGGCCAGTATATCGTGATGGGCGTGGGCCTGGCCGCGGGCATGAGCCTCAAATGGTGCCGGGATACCTTCTTCCAGGCGGAAATCGAAGTGGCCAGGGAAATGGGCACGGACTCCTATGTGCTCATGAACCAGGAAGCGGCCCGCAGCCCCATCGGCTCCAACCGCCTGATTTACCTGCCTTACCTGATGGGCGAGCGCAGCCCCATCCTGGACCCGGAAAGCCGGGGCGTGCTGTTTGGCCTGTCCGCCATGCACACGAAAAAGGACATTGTCCGCGCCGTGATGGAGGGCGTCATGTTCTCCCAGTGGCATAACCTGAATGTGCTGCGTGGGATGCACGTGGCCCCCAACGCCATGCTGGCCTGCGGCGGCGGCGCGAAGAGCCCCTTCTGGCGGCAGATGATGGCGGATATGTACAACATGCCCGTTTCCACCCTGCAAAACACCGAAGGCCCCGCCTTGGGCGCGGCCATCCTGGCGGGCGTAGGCGCGGGCGTTTACAAGGACGTGCCCTCCGCCTGCGCGGAATTGCTCAAGGAAAGTGAACCCCTCCTGCCCGACGCGGAGCGGCATGCGGCCTATGAGCCTTACTTTGAACTGTACCAGAAGATTTATCTGGATCTTAAGAACGACTTCCACACCCTGGCCAAATTATAATCGGCATTTGTGATAATCAGGAAAAGGAGGAGTTTTATGTTCAAAGCAACACAGGCGATCTATACAGCGCTTAAAGCCAGCAAGCTGGAGCTTAAAGTTTTTACCGATGAAAACGAGGCGCAAAGTTTTGTTTGGCTGCAATTTACTGCAAAAAATGGTTCGCCCTATCGAATCCAGTTTATCAGCAGAGATGATGACAACGATGTTGCTGTCCGTATTTTTTCTCTGATCCATGTGGAAAGCAGTCAAATTGAAAAAGTATTGCCGGCAATTAATGCAGTGAATTCAAAGTTCCGTTATACCAAGTTTGTTATTGATAATGACGGTGATATAAACGTTGAATATGACTTCCTCGTCAGAGCCGCAAATGTCGAAGAATGCGCGGAAGAAATTGTGATTCGCTTTGTAAAGATCATTGATGAAGCATATCCTGTCTTGATGCATGCGCTTTGGTCTTAATTGCCAGTAACTTCCTTGAGGGCGTACCATAAGTCCTGCCCATTTGTTTCTGTAATTCCCATCCTGAAAATGAACGCAAAGGAATCCTGAACCAGCCTATGTCCGGCTGTACGTTATCCGGGCTATTTATGGAGGTGCAACATGAAAATCGTACCTGTATCCGACCCCAGCTTCGCCCCCTATGGCCGCATCGTGGAAGGCTATGAGATGGCGGGCATTCTCAATGCCCTCACCGAAACCACTCCCTGCCCCGAGGGCGTGGTGTATTTCCCCAAGGTGGATTCTCTCCACGCCGTGCCCGGCGCGGAGGAATTCGGCGAAGCCCTGTTTGGCGGCATGCCCTTCCAGCTGGGCTGCTGCAACGGCCACAACACCAAGCTCAACTGCCTGGAATATCACCGGGACAGCGAATTCAATCTGGGCACTGAGGACTTTATCCTGCTGCTGGCCAAGATGGACGACATTGAAAACGATATGCTCGACACTGCCAAGGCCAAGGCGTTCTTCGTGCCCAAGGGCGTGCTGGTGGAAGTCTACGCTACCACCCTGCACTACGCTCCCTGCCATGCCGACCCCGACAAGGGCTTCCGGGTGCTGGTGGCCCTGCCGCTCAACACCAACACCGACTATCGCCCCGGCAAGGGAAAGAATACCCTGGACAAATCCCTCTGGGCCCGGAACAAGTGGCTGCTGGCCCATCCTGAAAGCAGCGAAGCTGCCGATGGCGCTTATGTGGGACTGAAAGGCGATAACATCGACATTGCCAGCGATGTGCCTTTTTGTTGCTAATACATCAATAAAAAACGGAGGAGAAAAGAAAGATGTCTGCTAACATTCCTGAGGTTAAGCTCGGTATCGTCGCCGTATCCCGTGACTGTTTCCCCATCGGCCTGTCCATCGCCCGCCGGGAAGCCATCAAAAAAGCCTACAAAGGTGAACTCTACGAATGCCCCGTCACCGTGGAAAACGAAGCCGATATGCTCAAAGCCGTTGCCGACGTGAAGGCCGCGGAGTGCAACGCCCTGGTGGTGTTCCTGGGCAACTTCGGCCCCGAGACTCCCGAAACCCTGATTGCCAGGAACTTTGACGGCCCCTGCATGTTCGTGGCGGCGGCCGAAGGCGACGGCGATTTGATCAATGGCCGCGGCGACGCTTACTGCGGCATGCTGAACTGCTCCTACAACCTGGGCATGCGCCATCTGCAGGGCTACAT
>CAMOUF010000144.1 GCA_946626395.1 uncultured Clostridia bacterium | reverse complement strand
TTGTCTATGCCTCTCAGGGCGGCGTGGTGCAGGGCGCTGTGTACGCTGCCCTGGCCGTGGCCATCCTGTGCGAGTGCGCGTCTTTCATGGGGGAAAAGCCCTGGACGGATTTCACCTCCATTATCGGCGCGGTGGCCCTGGCCTATGTGCTCATGACCGTGTTCTCCGACGGGATCTGGAACATTGCTGAAGCCCTGAACGGCATCCGGATGATTGGCCTGCCCGAACTGGCCGGAATGAACTACACCCTGGCGGGCGTGAACCTGGTGGCTGTGATCACCGCTGTCGCCGCCAGCTTCACCCGGAAGTCCAAGGCATAAGCCTCATCACGTAAACCTGTCATAACAATATTTGCTCCCCTTGCCCAGAAATCATGGCGCAGGGGGAGCGTTTATTGTTTTAAAGGGTAAATAGTAAACGAATTTAATCGGCTCAGGGAAATCATCCGCTCGTCATGGTATACTTCCGCGACCCGGGCGGGATGATTGTCCATCAGCCACCGCCCATGCCAGGGCATGAGCCAGCTCCAGGGGCATTGATCCTGGAAAAAGGCGTCCGGCGGCGGCAGCAGGCCGCATTCATGGAGAGCGGCCAGCTTCCCGGGATAGAGGGTTTTCAGCCGGTTGTAGGAAGCGGCATGGGTGGTTTCGCCCCGGTAGGTGTCCGACCCGGAAATATCGAAGAATGGTTCGCCCGGGTCCCAGCCCTCCCGCACGTCGTCGGCGTAGCCCAGCACCCAGATCAGGTTGTTCAGCTGATGCTCCCCGGTAAAATACTTTACCATCATTTTCCAGAGCCGGATAAAGGCTTCGCCGCCTCCCTTGCCCCACCAGAACCATTGGCCGTCAAACTCGTGAAAGGGCCGCCACAGCACCGGGATATCCGCCCGCTGCAATTCCGCCAGGGCATGGGCTGCCCGGTCCCAGCGGGCCAGCAGCACGGCGTTTTCCGCTGTGCCGGGGGAGAGCAGCCTGTCCCAGTCCGGCGCTTCGTTTTTGCTGGATGGATAATCGTTGCCTTCGATGCCCGTGTGCCAGCAAATGGTCACGATGCCGCCTAAATCATTCCAGGCCTTGGCCCGTTCCGTAACGCCCGCATAATCATCGTGGATATAGTCCAGGCCGCGAATGGCGGGCATTTCTCCCGTCACGGCCTGAATCCAGTCGATTTCCCGCCCGGCGTATTCCGTGCGGGGGGATTCCTGCTGGGCCAGCAGTATCTTGCTTCCGGCGTATGTCTGGAGCAGGGAAAACAGCCGCTTGGTTCTGGGGGTGGCATTTGGATTGATCAATTCCGCCATGTTGCTTTTCCTTCCGTTTCCGCCAGCGTTTTTCCAATGACTGGCAGGAGTATTGTAACCGAAAGCAGGCAACACGTCAATGTATCTGAAAAAATTCCGCCGCGGATCAGGCGCAAAAGGAACCAGATGATAGGGATTGACGGAACATGGAATCGTGCTATAATGAGCCCGATTCATCTGCCGGAGGGCGGAAAGGACGCGGGACATGAGCATGGATCACAAACCCTTTGGACGCAACCCCCTGAGCTTACTGTATGATGAGGCGCGGCTTCCCGGCGCGATCCGCCGCAGTCTGACCCTGATCCTGATGGGCAACATTTTCGGCAACCTGCACGGCATCATCTGCGGCGGCGGCACCACTTCCATGATCGGCCTGGCCAATCAGCTGCGGGCGGGCGACTTTGCCTTCGGCCTGCTCAACGGCATTCCCCAGGCGGCGGCGCTGCTGCAAATTCCTTTTTCCATCCTGGTGAACCGCACCCATCAGCGGAAAAAATATCTGCTGACCTTTGGGCTGTTCTCCAGGGCGCTGTGGCTGCTGTTTGGATTGATTCCGGTGATCGTGCCCCAGGAGCCTGCCGGGCTGGCCCTGTGGACGCTGATTTTTCTGCTGGGCATTTCCTCCTGCTGCTCCGCCGCCATCAACGTGTGCTGGTTCCCCTGGCTCAGCGATCTGGCGCCGCTGTCCATCCGGGGGCGCTGGTTTTCCATCCGTGATACGGCAATCGCCGCGTGCAATCTGGGGTTTGGGCTGCTGGTGGCGCGGCTGCTGGATACGCTGCCGGAGGATACCCGGTATATCATCATCTTTCTCCTGGGCGGCACGGTGGGCATCATCGACATGATTTGCTTTGGCTTTTGCAAAGAGGTTTATTCCGCACCGCCCCAGCGGCTGCGCCTGCAAAGCATGGTTGGCGAGATCCTGAAAAACAAGCCGTTCCTGCGCCTGATGATCATGTGGACCGCCTGGTGCTTTTGCTCCAACCTGTGCGGCCCGTACCTGGCCCGGTATTCCGTGAATGAAATGGGCCTGTCCTTTACCCAAATGATGGTGTTCGGCACCGCCGCCGCGTCCATCGCTACTATTTTGATGATCACCTTCTGGGGCCGGGCGCTGGACCGCTTCGGCTGCCGCAGCGTGATGGTGGTGGCTGCCCTGGCCGCTTCGCTGAGCGATGGGTTTTATCTGTTCTCCGTGCCGGGCGGCGTGATCCCGGTGATGCTGCGGAATTTTGTGGGGGCCATGTTCTGGAGCGGCTCTAACCTGGCCGCCAACAGCATGCAGCTTTCCGCTTCCCCGGATGACAAACGGCCCTCCTATATCGCCGTGTTCGCCTGCGTCACTTCCCTGCTGGGCACAGCCCTGGGCAGCCTGACCGGCGGCGTGCTGCTGGAAGCCTGGCAGAACGCGGGCTGGTTTTCGGGGAGCTTTGACCGGTTCAAGGCGCTGATCCTGCTGGCGGTTTGCCTGCGCTTTGCTGTGGCGGCGCTGCTGGTGCCGCCCCTTAAAAATGACCGGGAAGGCACGCCGGGCCAGCTGGCTGCTTCTGTGGTTCAGGGGCTGAGCGGCGCGGCTTTTCACAAAAGAAAGTGATCCATTTACGTTTTCTCCCCGGAAAACGGAACCTCTTCTTTTTCAGGTTTTCGCCGAATGTCCGTAATAAATGTAACAATTTTCCGGCGAGCCCCTATCTTGTCAATCTTTTGTCTTTCTTTTCTTTGATATTTCGTTTATAATAAAAATAGGATGGCGGTTTTGCTATCCCTGCTCCTCCCGTGTCCGGAGCTGAAACGTTCGGAGCCGGGGCAAAAATCTGCAGCTGTGAGGGATGACTCATGAGAAAAATATTTGCGCTGTTTTTCTGTTTGTTTATGGCGCTGGCCGCTTCCGCCCTGGGGGAGGAAATCACCCCGGCTTACCGCAGTGAAGCGCGGCCAAACCATGAAGCCTGCTATTGGTGCACGCCCATGAACATCCGGGACGAGGAAGCGGTGTGGGCCATGCTCACCGCACCCATCACCGTGGTGGACGCCAATCAAAAGGATCAGGTGATCCTGTACGCCGAGCCCGATAAAGGCGCTGAGCAGCTGGGCGTGGTCACGGGGGCCAGCCAGGCGGTGCACGTGCTGGAAAAGCTGGACAATGGATGGACGAAGGTGGAAACCTATTCCAGCTCCTTCCACGACAGCAAGGTAAAAAACTGGAACGCTTTCGTGACCGGCTATATCCAGTCCAGCAAACTGAAAACCAAGAAGGTGAACCAGGAATATGGCATTGTCATTGATAAGCTGACCCAAAGGCTGTATATTTTTCATGAAGGCCATTTGATGTCTGCCCTGTCCGTTTCCACCGGGCTGTACAATGATAAGCAGCCCTACAATGAAACCCGCTCCGGCGAGTTCATCATTATTTCCAGGGTGGGAGATTTTAAGAGCGATAACCTGACCTGCGCCATGGGCATGCGCTTCAACAGCGGCGATTTGCTCCATGAAGTGCCCTACACCAAAAACGCCGACGGCAGCAAGAATTACAAGAACTGCGAGCCCAAGCTGAACACCCGCTCCAGCCATGGGTGCATTCGGGTGCAGCGCCTGAAAAACGCCGAAGGCATCAACATGAAATGGATTTGGGACAATATCAAGGTGGGCACCAAGGTGGTGATCTGGGAGGATTATCAGGGCCGCCAAGTGGACATTCCCTCCGATGAAACGCTGCTGTATTACAACGTCAACGGAGGCCAGAATTACCACAGCGCGGAGAACTGCCGGGGCGTGAAGGAAAAATACCTGCCCCTGACCGCGTTCCCCTATGGCGAACTGGATACCGCGCCTTATTCCTCCCTGACCCCCTGCCCCTACTGCCAGCCCGTGGCCAGAAAGGCTGAATTGGAGGAAATCAACCGGGTGCATCAGGAAACCTCTCCCGGCGAGGTCATGAACTATTGGCCCGGGAAAAAATAAAAGCATCTCAGCCTGATCCTTATATCGAAACGCGCCCCGCTGCCTTCTTTTGATAAGGAAGCGGAGCGCGTTTCTTAAGCGAACAGATATTGATTGAATCGGAATCATTTGTGGTACACTTTCAATCAGTGAGGAGTGAGGAGTTAATAGTTGGCGCTTCGCGCCGGACAACAGGAGCTCATTGTGTGATAACAATTTTCAACTCCTAACTCCTCATTCCTCACTCCTCACTTGGTGATTTAATCGACTGGACTGTCAGAGGAGCTTTCCCAGCTCATCCTTCGCCTTCCCCAGGGCGGAGGCGATCACCTGATCCATATCGTAATACTTATATTCGCCCAGACGGCCGCCGAAAATCACCTGGGGCTGCTGAGCGGCCAGGGCCTTGTACTGCTGGAAGCGCTGGGCGTTCTTTTCATCGTTGACGGGGTAATAGGGCTCGTCCCCGGGCTTCCATTCGCTGGAAAATTCTTTGCTGATCACGGTGGCGGGCAGGTCGCTGCCCTGATCGTCCTTGCCGAACTGGAACCACTTGTGCTCGATCACCCGGGTGTAGGGCGTTTCCCGGTCGGTGTAGTTCACCACGGCGTTGCCCTGGTAGTTGGGCATGGCCAGGGTTTCCGTTTCAAACCGGATGGAGCGGTATTCCAGATTGCCCAGCTGATAGCCGAAGAAGGCGTCGATGGGGCCGGTGTAGATCACCTTGTCCGCCAGGGCGTCCCAGGCGGTCCGGTCGGAAAGGTAATCCTGGTTCAGCCGCACTTCCACGCCCTCCAGCATATTTTCCACCATGCGGGTGTAGCCGCCCATGGGAATGCCTTGGTAAAGGGCATTGAAATAATTGTTGTCAAAGGTGAAGCGCACAGGCAGGCGCTTGATGATGAAGGCGGGCAGGTCCCGGCAGTCTCGTCCCCATTGCTTTTCCGTGTAGCCCTTGACCAGCTTTTCAAAAATATCCTTGCCCACCAGGCTGATGGCCTGCTCCTCCAGGTTCTTGGGCTCCTGAATGCCCGCTTCCTTTTTTTGCGCTTCGATTTTTTCCATGGCCTGGGCCGGGGTCACCACGCCCCACATTTTGTTGAAGGTGTACATGTTAAAGGGCAGGCTGAACAATTCGCCCTTGTAGTTGGCCACCGGGGAATTGGTGTAGCGGTTGAAGCGGGCGAAGCGGTTGGCGTAAACCCACACCTCCTCGTCGTTGGTGTGGAAGATATGGGCGCCGTATTTGTGTACGTGAATGCCCTGCACGTTTTCCGTGTAGATGTTCCCAGCCACGTGGGGCCGTTTGTCGATCACCAGCGCCCGCTTTCCCTGGGCCTTGGCCTGCTGGGCGAACACAGCCCCGTACAGGCCCGCGCCCACGATCAAATAATCATATGCTTTCATCCATGCTCCCCCTCTCTTGCGTACAGGTTTACGGCTCAATGACAATGGACGCCGCGGCGTCCCGGCCCGCCTGGGAATCGTCATAGGAGACGCGGTAGAGGCCGGAGACGGTGAGATAGATTTCCGTGTATCGGGCGCGGTTCCAGGTTGTTTCGTCGCCCTCATAGGGAATGGCAGCGCCTTTCAGCCGCCACAGCCCGTCCCGCACCTTCTCCACGGTGTATTCGCCCATTTCCTCCCGCTTCACATACCCGTCGCCCAGATTGGTCAGTTCCCGTTTCATCACCAGGTCGATCACGGTGTTTTTGTCGCTTTGGATGTACGCGCCCAAGGAAAGATATTGGATGGTGATATAGGTGAAATCCGGCCCGTAGGTATCGCAGAAAAGGACGTCCTCCTCCTGGGAAACTTCAGGCTGGCCGGGCAGGGTAATATGCATTTTGTTCAGGGTCAGGGTTTGGGTCTTCAGCCCCTTGAAATCAGCGGCTTCCTGATCCCCTACCGCGTCCATCAGCGCCAGGTAATGGCGGGTGAACTCGGAATCCGTGCCGAACATGAGCACCGCCCGGCTGCCGTCCATGATGCCCCTGCCCGCCTGCTGGCTGTTGTCCCGGGCCAGGCCGTAGCGGAAGGTGAATTGCAGCGTCACATAATCCTTCCCGTCCCGCTGGATCACATCGGCCTTTGGGAAATCCACAAACATCCCGTCCCATTGGGTCATGTGCTGGGTAATCAGGTTGGACAGGGCGCTGGCCTGGTAGTTTCTTTCGTCCTCGCCGGGGTAATCCTTACGCATCTGGCTGATCATGGGGGACAGGTCGCCCGCGAAGAGCTCCAGAACCTCGTCTTCGCTGTAAATGCAGAACACATGGCGCATATCCAGCCAGCCCGCGTATTCGTCCCAGCCGTCCCGGGCCTCCTCCTCGGTCACGTCCTGATTGTAAAACAGCTCCGGGGCGCGGGGCAGGGTGAAGCGGATGTGGCCGTACTGGGACAGAAAAAAATCGTCCCAGGCATAGAGGTCTTCTCCGTCATCCTCCGCCAGGCAGAGGGAAGGCGCTGCTGATACCGCCAAAAGAAGCGTCAGAAGAAGCGCCAGCAATCGTTTCATTTGTTGATCTCTCCCTTTTGCGTCTTTTGCTTGTCTTTTGCTTACAGGAAAGGCACGCTGACGGGCGGGAAGCCGAAGCTGCCGGTCAATTGCATGGCCAGCACGAACGCGCCCATGAGGAACACATACAGAGCGAACCAGCCGAAGGACACCTTGTTGATGGTTTTCAGCATGGTCCGGGCCGTGAGAATGCCGACCACCGCAGCCAGCGCCACGCCCACCGCTATGGGCACGATATTCTCCGTCAGGAAGGAAAAGGACCCGTTTTCATAAGCGTCCTTGCCCTCCAGCATCAGGCTGCCCACCACGGCGGGGGCGCTCATGAGGAATGAAAACTTGATGGCGTCCCGCTTGGTCAGCCCCGTGACGGTGCCGCCCAGGGTGGTGGAGCCGCTGCGGCTGACGCCGGGAATCATGGCCAGGGACTGGAAACAGCCCATGACCAGCGCGTTATTCACCGTCACCTCTTTGGCTCCCGCGTGACGGCCGTGATGGCTGCACTTTTCCGCCAGCAGCAAAAACACCGCCGTGATCAGAAAGCCGATGCCTAAAAAGCCGCCGCCGAAAAATTCGTCCACATCAATGTGGATTGCCTTGAGCCCGAACTTCACCAGCACCGCCGGCAGGCTCGCCACGATCAGCAGGCCCAGGAGCCTGGAATGAAACAGGTTTTTCAGGATGCCCAGCCAGTCCTTCCAGAACACCACCACCACGGCGGTCAGGGTGCCCGCGTGGAGCAGCACCGTCAGCAGCATCATGGCCCCGGAGTCCGCCTGAAGGCCCATCAGCCGCTGGGCCACCTCCAGATGGCCGCTGGAGGAGATGGGCAAAAATTCCGCCAGGCCCTGGATGATGCCCAGGATGGCGGCGTGAAGAATCTGCATACCGTTCATTTCCTTTCCAATGACTTCCCCTTATGATAGCATGCGCGGCAAAATCCTGCAAGTGCAAGTTTGGTCGAGAAAAAGAAAAAGGAAAAAATGGAAGCCCTCAAAAACACCCGATACGCAAAAGCCCTCCCGAAGCGGATTGCTTGGGGAGGGGGAGCTGTTCAGGGCATTTTGCCTTCTGTTTTAACCGATTTCCGCGCCGTCGGGCATGATGGGGTCGGCGGTGAGCAGGCGCAGGGTTTCGCTTCCATCCTCGTTTACCTTCACGGCGGACAGCAACATGCCCTGGCTTTCGATGCCCATGATTTTCCGGGGGGCCAGGTTGGCAAGCAGGATCAGCTTTTTGCCGATGAGCTCCTCGGGGGTGTGGAATTTGGCGATGCCGGAGAGCACGGTGCGCTCCTCGTCGCCCAGGCTCAGGCGGAATTTCAGCAGCTTTTCGCTCTTTTCCACCCGCTGGCAGTCCACCACTCGGGCCACCCGCAGCTTGATCTTTTCAAAGTCGCCAAAGCTGATGCAGCCCTCAGGGATTTCCACGGCTTTTTTCTCTTTCTTTTCTTCCTTTTTTTGCTCCTTCTTTTCAGCCTTGGCTTCCTTTTTCTCTTCCTTCTTTTCTTCTTTATCGTCGGGGTTCAGAGCTTCCAGCTCCTTCTTGATATCGAACCGAGGGAACAGGGCGTCGCCCTTGTGCACCTGAATGCCGGCGGGCAGCGCGCCAAAGCAGGACAGGGATTCCCAGGTTTTCAGGTTCCCGTCGGTCAGGCCCAGCTGCTCAAAGATGCGGTCGGGGGTGGCGGGCATCACGGGCCGGATCAGCACGGCCACGAACCGCACGCACTCCGCCAGGGTGAGCAGCACGTTGCCTAACAGGGCCTTCTTGGTTTCATCCTTGCCCAGCACCCAGGGCTGGGTCAGGTCGATATATTTATTGCATTCGCCGATGACCTTCCAGATTTCCGCCAGAGCCTGGGAGAACTGCAGCTTGTTCATCTGCTCCTCCACGGCGGCGGGCAGGGCGGCGCAATGGGCCCGCAGATCATTGCCCACAGGTTCTTCTGTTTCTTTATCCCAGGCAGGCACCGTGCCGCCGAAATACTTTTCGATCATGGCCACCGTGCGGCTGACCAGGTTGCCCAGGTCGTTGGCCAGGTCGGCGTTCATGCGGGTGAGGAAGGCTTCGTTGGTATAGTTGCCGTCCGCGCCGAAGGGCATTTCGCGCATGAGGTAATAGCGCAGGCTGTCCACCCCGTACCGGGCCACGATGGGCTGGGGATAGACCGTGTTGCCCTTGGATTTGCTCATTTTGTCATTGCCGAACAGCAGCCAGCCGTGAGCGAACACCTGCTTGGGCAGGGGGAGCCCCAGGGCGTGGAGCATGATGGGCCAATAAATGGTATGGAACCGCACGATTTCCTTGCCCACCAGATGAATGTCCGC